>NZ_SMLA01000058.1:0-38504 GCF_004349225.1 Saccharopolyspora karakumensis | reverse complement strand
ACCCAGCAGAACCCCAAGACACCCCGCACGACCACGGCGCCACCTCCCACACCCACCCCGACTCCGCAGTTGACCCGAATACGGCCGTAATCCGTCACCCGATTACGGCGGTATTCCGGGTACGACCCCGATTACCGCAGTAATCCGGAACCTGATTACTGCGGTATTCCGGGTGACACCCGGATTGCGGCGGTGTTCAGGACACGGAATACCGCCGTAATCGGGGTGCCACCTCGGGGCCCGACGGGCCGACTCGGGTGGCGGACTGCGGCCGGCGCTGTCGTCGGCTTGTTCGGGGCGCGAGAATCGGGTCATCGCGGTGCGCGGTGACACCGGGCGTTCGCACGTTTAGCATCCGGTTCACCACGACGAAGTGACTTCACATTTCTGAAGCGAGGGTGATCGGGTTGTCGTCGCCGACCTTGGACCAGTTGGGTTTCCGCCTGCACGAGGAGGACTCCGTCCTCATCGCCCGGCAGGACATCGAGCCCGGCACCTACTCCGGACTCGAGATCACGAACGCGGTGCCGCGCGGGCACAAGGTCGCCACCGCCGACATCGCGGAGGGCGCGGAGGTGCGCAAATACGGGCAGATCATCGGGTTCGCCTCCCGCGACATCGCCGCCGGTGAGCACGTCCACACCCACAACGTCGCCTACCAGGAGTTCCAGCGCGAACACGCCTTCGGCGCCGACGTCACCACCACCGACTACGTGCCCGAGGACCAGCGCGCCACGTTCCAGGGCTTCGTGCGGCCCGACGGCCGGGTCGGCACCCGCAACTACCTCGCGGTGCTGACCTCGGTGAACTGCTCGGCCACGGCGGCGAAGATGATCGCCCGCCGCGTCGAGGCCTCCGGCATCCTCGACGACTACCCCAACGTCGACGGCATCTGCCCGCTCACCCACACCCTCGGCTGCGGGCACAGCGGACGCGGCAACGAGGGCTTCGAGGTGCTGCGCCGGGCGTTGCAGGGCTACGCCGGTCACCCCAACATCGCCGGACTCCTGGTGCTGGGGCTGGGCTGCGAGGTCAACCAGGTCAGGGCGCTGACCGAGGACCTGAAGCTGCCCGACGACATGCCCGTGCACGCGATGACCATCCAGGAGTTCGGCGGCACCAAGAAGACCGTCGCCGAGGGCGTCCGGCGCATCGAGGAGATGCTGCCGATCGCCAACTCCCACCAGCGGCAGACCGTCGGCGCCGACAAGCTGGTGCTGGCCATGGAGTGCGGCGGCTCGGACGCCTACTCCGGCATCACCGCCAACCCCGCGCTCGGCGCGGCGGCGGACCTGCTGATCCGCCACGGCGGCACGGCGGTCTTCGGCGAGACCACCGAGATCTACGGTGCCGAGCACCTGCTCACCCGCCGCGCGGTCAGCCGCGAGGTCGGCGAGAAGCTGGTGGACCGGATCGACTGGTGGGAGAAGCACGTCCAGGTCGACGGCAGTTCGATCAACAACAACCCCTCCCCCGGCAACAAGGCGGGCGGGCTGACCACGATCCTGGAGAAGTCGCTCGGAGCGGCGGCCAAGGGCGGCACCACCAACCTCGTCGACGTCCTGCAGTACGCGGAACCGATCACCGACCGCGGGCTGATGTTCATGGACACCCCCGGCTACGACCCGGTCAACGCCACCGGGCTGATCGCGGGCGGCGCGCAGCTGCTGTGCTTCACCACCGGGCGCGGTTCGGCGTTCGGCTGCAAGCCGGCGCCGAGCATCAAGCTGGCCACCAACACGCCGCTGTACGAGCGGATGACCGACGACATGGACATCAACTGCGGCGTCATCGCCGACGGCGAGATGACGGTGGCGCAGATGGGCGAGCAGATCTTCCAGC
Source organism: Saccharopolyspora karakumensis (assembly GCF_004349225.1). Taxonomy (NCBI): domain Bacteria; kingdom Bacillati; phylum Actinomycetota; class Actinomycetes; order Pseudonocardiales; family Pseudonocardiaceae; genus Saccharopolyspora; species Saccharopolyspora karakumensis. The sequence continues at coordinate 36,662 of NZ_SMLA01000058.1, read as the reverse complement.
ACATCCTGCGCGTCGCCTCGGGCGAGGAGACCAAGAGCGAGGAACTCGGCTACGGCGAAGAGGAATTCGTCCCCTGGCACCTCTCCACCGTGCTCTGAGCAAGTGCGCCTCTCGTCAAACGGCGGAGCCGTTTCCACCCCACCTGAGCAATCGGCCCCGCCGGGGGTTCTGAGCGGCTTCGTGGCGCGCGGAGTCCACGAAGCCGCTCAGGTTCCCCTACCGCAGTCGATGCGCGCTCAGGCGGCTACGGGCTCGCGGCGCGGGGTGTCGAGGTCCCAGCGGTGGCGGTGCAGCAGCACCGGGACCTGCTCACCGCGCTGCGCGGCGGCGAAGACCTCGGCGCGGGCCCGGCGCCACCAGACCCACGTGCGCGAGGCGCCGAAGATCAGCAGCGCGACCAGGGCCAGCATCGCCACCCGGTACTCCGAACCGCCGGGCATCGACTCGAACATGTCGAGCACCAGACCCACGGTCAGCACGCCCAGCGCCGTGGCCGAGTGCCCGCCGGCGTTGGCCACACCGGTGGCGGTGCCGACCTGGCGCAGCGAGTTGTAGTCGCGCACCAGGGCGAAGGCCACCGAGGACACCGGACCGCCGATGGCGAAGATCAGGAACGCCACCGCGATCACCGCCAGCGGCGGACGACCCTGCGGCCAGGTCAGCAGCGCGCACCACGACAGCGCGTTGAGGCTGAGATAGCCCATGACCAGCCACATCCGGCATTCCGGCCGCTGGCCGATGAGCGCTCCGACGAGCGGGCCGCCCACGACCTGGCCGATGATCAGCAGGCTCAGCAGCACGCTCGCCGTGGAGGCGGCCACGCCGAGCCCGTCGACCAGGTACGGGAAACCCCACAGCAGGGTCAGCGCACCCGAGACGAACATGGTGCAGAAGTGCGTCCAGAACGCCAGCCGCGTTCCCGGCACCGACCACGCGTCCCGCACCTGGGCCAGCACCGCTCCCCCGCTCTTGGGAGCCGAGGCCTTCGGCGTGGTGTCCCGCACGACCGAGACCGTCACCGCCGCGTAGGCCATCGTCAGCGCGCCCACCAGCAGGAACGTCCCGGTCCAACCGATCGTGCGCAGCGCCGCGGCCAGCGGGAAGGTGGCCGCGACACCACCCAGCGCCCCCAGAGCGCTGGAGATGGTGGCCACCAGCGCGTAGCGCCGCGCCGAGAAGTGCGCCGCCACCAGGCGCAGAATGCTCACCCACATCAACGCATCGCCCAGGCCCAGCACGCCCCGCGCGGCCAGTCCCATCGCGTACGTGTCGGCCAGCGCGAACAGCGCCTGGCCGGTCCCCAGCAACAACACCGCCGTGGTGATCACCCGGCGTGCGCCGAAGCGATCCACCAGCAAACCGGTGGGAATCTGCATGCCGGCGTAGATGCCGACCTGCAGCACCGTGAACGCGCTGAGCGCGGCCGGTCCGACGTCGAACCGATCGAGCGCCTGCGTCCCGGCAACCCCCAAGCTGCCCCTGTGAAATACCGCGGCGAGGTAGGCGACCACCGCCACGCTCCAGATCCACCATGCCCGACTCTCCGGTCGGTCGGCAGCCACGAATGCCCTCCCGTGTTCTTCATGTCAACAACGTCGTGCGAACGCTTACTCATCCGTTACTTCGTTTCGCGAAGCTCTGGAGTTAGCGATCTCGCGAGTGGACTGCACCACATGCTCCACAGTGGAGGGACAGCGATTCGAGTCTTGGCTCCGGAGCGACGCCCGCCTAGCCTCGAACCCGGTGCCCGCGACGCGGCGGGCAGCGACGCATCGAAAACACCGGCGCGCCAACGCGCCAGGTGGGATGGAGCGCGATGGACGGCACCACGGCCCCGCATCCGGCGATCCACCGCATGTTGCACCCGAGGTCGATCGCGGTCCTCGGCGCTTCGAACAACCCGGTCAAGCTCTCCGGCCGCGCGATAGCGCTGATGAAGCGCTTCGGCTACGCGGGAAGGCTGCTGCCGATCAACCCGGTGCGCGCGCGGGTGCAGGGAATCCCCGCTCACCCCCGGCTGGCCGACGTCGACGGCGAGATCGACCTCGCGATGATCATGCTCCCCGCCGACCAGGTCGTCGACGCCGTCCGGGACTGCGCCGATCGGGGGATTCCCGCGGCGATCGTGGGCGCGGCCGGATTCGCCGAGCTCGACGAGCACGGAGCGCGACTTCAGCACCAGCTCGGCGAGGTCGTCGCCGAAACCGGCATCCGGTTGCTCGGGCCGAACTGCCTGGGCATGTTCAGCCTGCGTGACAAGGCGATGCCGACGTTCACCTCGGCGATGGACGGGGACTTCCAGCTGCGCGAAGGGCCGTTGGCGTTCGTCAGCCAGAGCGGCGCGTTCGGCACCTTCATCTTCTCCGCCGCCCAGCACGCCGGGATCGGCATCTCGCACTTCCTCAACACCGGCAACGAAGCCGACCTGTCGGTCGCCGAGGTGCTGGGGGGACTGGTCGAGCTCGACGAGGTCCGGGTGCTGATGGCCTACCTGGAAGGCGTGCACGACGGCCGGGAACTGCTGACCGTGGCCCGCCGAGCCCACGAGCTGGACAAACCCGTCCTGACGGTCAAGGTCGGGCGATCGGAAGCCGGCGCCAGGGCCGCGGCGTCGCACACCGCGTCGCTGGCCGGTGAGGACGCGGTCTTCGACGGAGTCGTGCGGCAGTTCGGCGTGGTGCGGGTGGACGGGATGGAGGACCTGCTCGACGCGGGGATGATCTTCGCTGACGGGCGCCGGGCCCGGGGCAGGCGCCTGACCACGCTGTCGCTGTCCGGCGGCGCCGGCGTGCTCATGGCCGACGCCGCCGCCCGCCACGGCTTGGACGTCCTCCCCTGGGAGCCCGAGTGGCAGCACCGGATGGCCGAGGTGCTGCCCGCCTTCGGTTCGCCGCGCAACCCCGTGGACCTCACCGCGAATCTGATCAGCGACCCTTCGATGCTGCGGCGCTCCCTGGAGATCGCGGTCGAGCACCCGGGCTCGGACATGATCGCGGTCCTGCTGGGCAATTCCGACCACGTCGCGGACGAGCTCATCGGCGCCGTCGAGCACGCCTACCGCTCCACGGACCGGCCCTTGGTGGTGGTGTGGACCGGCGGCAGCGGACGCCCCCGGGAGTGGCTGCGAGAACTGGGGATTCCGTGCTTCACCGACCCCGGACGCGCGGCCGGGGCACTGGGCTCGCTGGCCGGCTACAGCCTGCGCCCCTCCCCGCCGAGCCCGCAGCGGCCGAACGACGTCGACCGCCGCGCGGTGCGCGCGATCCTGTGCGAAGCGCGCGATCACGGACGCGGGCAGCTCGACGAGCACGAGTCCAGCAGGCTCATCGCCGCCTACGGAGTGCCCTGCGCAGGCGCCTTCCCCGCCAAGGACCCGCAGAGCGCGGTCGCCGCCGCGCACGACCTGGGCACGCCCGTGGCGGTGAAGCTCCTGTCCCGCGCCATCGGCCACAAGTCCGACATCGGCGGAGTGCGCCTGAACCTGTCCACCGACGCCGAGATCCAGGAGGCGGCCGATGACCTGCTGCGGCTGGATCCGGACGCCAAGCTGCTCGTGCAGCGGATGGCGACCGGCACGGAGCTGATCGTCGGCATCAAGCGCGACCCAGCGTTCGGCCCGGTCGTGGTCGTCGGGCTCGGCGGCGTGCTGGTCGAAGTCCTCGCCGACAGCCAGGTCGGCGTCGCGCCCCTGGACACCGCCTCGGCGAAGCGACTGCTGGGCTCGCTGCGCGGGAGCAAGGTCTTCGCGGGCGTCCGCGGCGAACCGGCCCGCGACCTCGACGCCGCGGCCGACGCCATCGCCAGGTTGTCCTGGCTGGCCCACGACCTCGCCGACGACCTCGCCGAACTCGACGTCAACCCGCTCCTGCTCGACGAGAACGGCGCGGTGGCGGTCGACTGCCTGGCGGTGCTGAGCTAGCAGCGCGCGGGTGCGTTGCGGGACAACGGCTTCCCGGGGTCCGGGATCAACGCGCACGAAGTCCGTCGACGATGACCGACATCATCGGCTGAGCCCGCGCGTCCCATTCGGCTTCGGGAACGCGTGCCCACCCGCCCAGCAGCAGGATGACGTCCGCCGCGCCGACGTCCTCGCGCACCTCGCCGCAGGCCCAGCACGCGATGGACGCTCGGAATCAGCCCGGAAGCCGTCGCGCGTCATCGAGCAACCCGACGACGTCGAGATCGGCGACCTGACCATCCGACCCACCAAGCAGGGCTGACCGGCCACCGCCGGACCGCACCTCACGACGAAGCGGTTCGTCGTGAACTCGGCGGCGTGGGCGCCGTGATCGAACGCTGCGAGGTTGCCGCTCGATCAACGCACGTCAACACGGCGTCACTTCTTTCGACCGTTCGAATTCTCTATTGACCGGTCAAATGCGCGGAGCTAGATTCCGTCCATGGCAACACCGGCGTACCTGCGCATCCGCACCGAACTGGAGCAGCGGATCCGCTCGGGTGCGCTGCTGCCCGGCAGCAAACTCCCCACCGAGGCGGAGCTGCGCGAGCAGTACTCGGTCAGCCGTGCCACCGCGCAGCGGGTGCTGACCGAACTGGCCCAGGCCGGGCTGGTGGAACGACACCGTCGGCGCGGCACGTTCGTCGCCGAAGGCGCGCGGCAGGAGAACCTGCTGCGCCTGGTCAACCCCGCGTTGCAGGGCCCGGAGATCCCCGGGCGGCACGCGGTGGACTCCGCTGCGGTCATCCCGGCGCGCGACGCCGACGTCGAGATGCCCGGGGTGGACGGCGACGCGCCGGTGACGCAGCTGCGCCGGCTCAAGTTCGACGTCGACGACAACCCGATCGCCGTCGAGCTCTCCGCGGTCCCGTTCTCGCTGGCACCACGACTGCTCGACGAGGACCTGGCCCACCTGACCGTGCACGACTACTTCTCCCGCAACGGCGTCCCCGCGGCCAAGTCCCGCGTCTACGTCGACCCGGTGCTGCTCGACGACGACACCGCGTCCCGGCTGCACCTCACCCCCGGCGGAGCCGTGATCCGGCTGCGCCGGCTGACCTGGCTCACCGACGGCAAGCTCGCCGAAGCCATGTGGCACATCATCCGGCCCGACCTCGTCGAGTTCTTCATCGAGCACAGCGTCCTGTCCACGCAGGAACGCTGATTTCCCTTCGCCCACAGCGGTTTCGCACTGGAACCGTTCGTTCATCCTGCCCGGAAGACCTTGGAGGAGCGTTCATGACTCGCATCGCGGTGATCGGCACCGGCGTCATCGGTGCCATGACGGCCTGGCGGCTCGCGCTGCGCGGAGCCGAGGTGCTGGCCTTCGACGCCTACGGCCCCGGCCACGACCGGGGCGCCTCAGCGGGCGAATCCCGCATCTTCCGCACCGCTTACAAGGAAGGCGCCGGTTACGTGCCGCTGCTGCAACGCGCCGAAGCGCTGTGGCGCGAGCTGGAACGCGGCGCGGACGCGCACCTGCTGACGATGTGCGGCGGGCTGACCATCGGCGCGCCCGACAACGCCGACGTCGCCGCCGTGCGGCGCTGCGCCGAGGACGCGGGGCTCGACCACGAGGTCCTCGACACCGCCGAGGCGCGAGAGCGCTTCCCGCAGCACCGGATCGACGACGGCGAGATCATGGTGCTCGACCCGGCGGCCGGCGTGCTGCGACCGGAACCCGCCGTGCAGGCCGCACTGCGGTCCGCCGAGGTCGCGGGGGCTCAGATCCTGTCCTACCACCCCGTCGCCGACGCCACCGAGACCGCGGACGGCTGGCGGATCACCAGCAACGACACCACCTTCGACGTCGACCACGCGATCTTCGCACCCGGCCCGTGGGCACGACAGCTCGCGCCGTTGCGGAACCTCCCGGTCCAGGCGCGGTTGATCACCGCCTACTGGTTCGCCGCGCGCGACGTCGCCGCGCACTCACCGGAGTCGATGCCCATCGCCATCCGCAGGCACGCCGAAGCCGGGTTCTCCTGCTTCCCCGCGCTCGACGGAGTGGCGATCAAGATCGTGCCGCACCACCTCGGGTGGACCGAGCTCGACGGCCCGGACGACCTCCCGCGCACGTCCCCTGCCGACCACGCACGAGCCGCTTCAGCCGCCGCCGCGCGGCTGCTGCCTGGGGTGACACCGCATCCGATGCGGACCGGCACCTTCGCCGAGGGCTTCACCCCCGACGACCACGCCCTGCTCGGTCCGCTCCCCGGACACCGCCGGGCCACCGTCATGACCGGTTTCTCCGGGCACGGTTTCAAGCTCGCGCCCGCCTTCGGCGAGATCGGCGCGGACCTCGCGCTGACCGGGGGCACCTCGCACGACATCGCAACGCTCGACCCGAACCGCTTCCCGCTGTGAGCCCACTGGAGGCCAACCATGCTCACCGGTTCCACCGGCCAGATCGCCGGGATCATCATCGCCAGCCTGCTGGTCATCGGATTCGGCATCGGCATGTCCGTCTACTTCGGACGCAAGGCGAAGAACTCCGCGGACTGGCTGTCCGCGGGTGAATCGCTGCCGCTGATCGTCGTCATCATCACCCAGTTCGCCACCGCCACCGGCGGCGGCGTGCTCATCGCGCACGTCGGCATCGGATACCGCTCCGGGTGGTCGGTCTTCGTCTACGAGGGATGCGTGCTGGTCGGCTTCCTGGTGCTGATGTGGATCGCGAAGTGGCTGCGCGAGCAGCGCTTCACCACCGTTCCCGACATCATCACCAAGCTGTTCGGCCGCAACCGGCTGGCCATCGCGATCGCCGCGCTGGCCGCGCTGGTCGTGCCGTTCGGCTGGCTGGCCACCCAGTTCGTGGCGTTCGCGCAGCTCTTCGGCCAGCTCACCGGCGTGTCGCCGACCGCGCTGATCCTGCTGATCATGGTGGCGTCGCTGCTGTTCGTGCTGCCCGGCGGCCTGACCTCGGTCGCCTGGACCGACTTCGTGTTCGGCATCTTCATGATCGCCATGTCGCTGGGAGTGGCCGGCTACGCCGTCCACCTCGCAGGCGGTTGGGGCCAGATCACCGCGACCGTCCCGCAGCGGCTGTGGGGCTGGGAGGGGTTCACAGCGGCCGGCTGGGACCAGATCTGGCTCTGGGTCGCGGCGATCCTGCCGGGAACCCTCACCAACCAGCTCTACTACCAGCGGGTCTTCGCCACCAAGAAGGTCTCCGACGCCCGGCGCGGGCTGGGCCTGTCCGGCCTGACGATGCTCATCGGCGGCGTCTACGCCGGGTGCATCGGGCTCGCCGTTCACTCGATGAACCCCGGCCTGGCCAACGAGGAGGACGCCGCCGGCTGGCTGCTCACCCAGCTGCCGACCTGGCTGGTGATCGTCTTCGGCGCGTTCCTGGTCTCCACCATCATCTCCACCACCGGTGCCGCGCTGCAGTCGGTGGTGGCCAACCTGACCCGCGACGTCTACCAGAACATCGCGGGGAAGCAGGCCGGTGAGCGGCAGACCGTCGCGCTCTCGCGGATGATCACCGTCGGCGTGTCGGTGCTCGCCGCCGTGCTGGCGATCCTGTTCCCGAAGGCGCTGACCTGGCTGGTGGCGACCTACGCCTACTCCGCGGCGGCGCTGGCGGCACCGATCTTCCTCGGGTACCTGCTGCACCGGCGACGCCGGCTGACCCCGACGGCCGCCATCGCGGGCATGGTCGCAGGCATCCTGGGGTGTGCCCTCGCCCAGCTCGCCGACACCACCGTGCCCTACGCGGTCTACGGCATCGCCGTCTCGGCCGTGGCAGTGCTGGTAACCGCACTGCTGACCCCCTCCCGTCCCGCCGTCGAGAACGAAAGGGCAGTCCGAGCATGAACATCGCCGTGATCGGCCTGGGTGTCCTGGGCGCGGCAACCGCACGCTCGCTGAGCCTCGCAGGTGCCCAGGTCACCGTCTTCGAACGCACCGCCCCGCTGGCGGGCACCTCGAACACCTCGTTCGCCTGGGTGAACTCGCACAGCAAGAACCCGCGCCCGTACCACGACCTGAACGTCGCCGGCATGGCCGAGCACGACGTCCTGGCGGCCTCGCCGGGCCGCTGCGCGCCGTGGCTGACGCTGGGCGGGAACATCGAGTGGGCCGACGACCCCGCCGGGACCGAACGGCTGGCCGCCTCGGTGCGCGAACTGCAGGACCGGGACTACCCGGTGGAGTGGATCGGGCCGTCGCAGGCCCGCGACCTGGTGCCCGACCTCCTCGTTCCCGACGGCGTGCGGGACATCGCCCACTACCGCACCGAGGGCCACCTGATCCCGGCGCTGCTGGTCGCGCGCTTGTGGGGCGAGGCCCGCGAGCACGGCGCCGAGCTGCGGTGCCCGGCCGAAGTCGCGTCGGTGTCCGAGACCGGGGACGGGGTGCGGATCACCCTGGCCGACGGGGAGGTCGCCGGCGCGGACGCGGTGGTGTTCGCCGCCGGGCGCTGGACCGAGGCGCTGACCGCGACCACCGGCCACCGGGTGGCGATGGCCGATCCGGATGTCGCGGGATCGGCCACCGTCGGGTTGCTGGGATACACGGCTGCGCTGCCGACCCGGCTGGACGCCGTGCTGACCACACCTGCGCTGAACGTGCGTCCCGACGGCGGTGGGCGGCTCGTGGTGCAGGGCCTGGACCTGGACGCCGACGCGGATCCCGCCAATCCTCCTGCGGTGGACGGCCACCACGCCCAGGAGCTGTGCCGGCGGCTGAACGACCTGCTGGCGGGGACCTCCGGCGCGGTTCTGGAGTCCATCCGGGTCGGGCAGCGGTCGATGCCCGGCGACGGGTTGACGGCAGCGGGCTTCCTCGGTGAGACCGGGCGGGTCTACGTGCTGGCCACGCACAGCGGCGTCACGCTGGGGCCGCTGCTCGGCAGGCTCGCCGCGTCCGAGGTGGTCGGCGGTGAGACCGCGCCGGAGCTCCGGCACTTCCGCCCTGACCGGCTCGTGGGTCGAGACTCGTTGCCGCCCTTGGAGAAGGTGCGGTTCGCCGGCCAGCAGTGATGGTCACTCCGCAGTGGCGTGATGAAACGCTTTCCGCTCCAACTCGTTTCGAAGCGTTACCGCTCAGATCATCCCATCCAGCGATCGCCATTCGCTCGCATTTTCGAACACCCGGCGGCACAATGGGCACATGAGTTCGATGGCGCGGGCGCTGGCCCGACACCGGTTGCGAGCCCCTGGATGTGGTGGCGTGACGAGGAATTCCGCCCAACGCGGCGCGGCTCGCGCGCTGATCCCCAGACCACGGGATCACGAGCCGGGCACCGCCAGATGACCACCGAGAACCGGCCTCCGCGGAGACCGGTCACCCGGTACGCCCCTCATGAGCACGGCTGTCGTTTGACAACTCCACAGTGGGAAAGCTCAGCCCAGGTGGCGATGCAGGAAGTCCAGCGTGCGCGGCCAGGCGACGCGGGCCGATTCCTCGTGGTACGATGCGGGGTTCTGGTCGTTGAAGAACGCGTGACCCGCCGCGTACACCTGGATCTGGGGGTGGACCTCGGTCTGCTTCTTGATCTTGTCCGCCACCTCGCCGACGGCGTCCACCGTGACGCCGCGGTCGTACTCGCCGAAGTGGCCGAGCATCGGCGCCGTCATCGCGGAGAAGTCCGTCTCGACCGGCGGAATCCCGTAGAAGGGGATGACGGCGCCGATGCGGTCACCCTGTTGAGCGGCCAGGACCAGCGCGAACTTGCCGCCCATGCAGAAGCCGACCGCACCGACCGCAGACCCGGTCACCAGCTCGTGCCCGAGCAGGTGGTCCACGGCGCCCGACAGGTCACGAGCCGCCCGGTCGACCGGCAGCTCCTGCATCATCCGGGCGGCTTCTTGCGCGTCGTGCGTGGTGTGACCGCCGTAGAGATCCGGGGCCAAGGCCACGAAGCCCTCGGCGGCGAAGCGGTTCGCGACATCGGCGACGTGGTCGGTCAGCCCCCACCACTCCTGGATCACCACCACTCCCGGACCCGGTCGCCCGGGAGTCGCCAGGTAGCCGTGGGCGGTCCGTCCGTTGCTGGCGAAGCTGACGTTCTGGTGCGGGTTCGTCACGCTCGTGCTCCTTCGTCGGAGGATGACCGTTCGCCGGGGCCGCTCGTGCCCGCACCATGATCCCGCCGCGAACAGCTGATCGCAGCCCTCAGTCGAGCGGCATGTGGAAGATCTCCCAGGTGTGCCCGTCCGGGTCTTCGAAGCTCCGGCTGTACATGGGGCCTTCTTCCACGACGTCCCCGATGCGCGGCGACCCGGCCTCGCGGGCCTTCGCCACGAGCTGGTCCACCTCCTCGCGCGAGTCGGCGGTGAGGGCGGTGATGACCTCGGTGACCTTGGTCGAATCCGCCAAGTCCTTGGTGATGAAGGACTTGAAGAACGGTTCCACCAGCAACATCGCGTAGCTGTCGTCGTTGATCACCATGCAGGTGGCGTTCTCATCGGTGAAGTTCTCGTCGAAGGTGAACCCCAGCGCGGTGAAGAACTCCACCGAACGGTCCAGGTTCTTGACGGGCAGGTTGAGGAAGGTCTTCATGGCCATCGTCATCACTCCACTCAGTTGAGGTCGGAACTGTCAGGATCGGGCGAGGACGGGGATCGTGCCGCGCCGAGCCCAGGCGACGAGCAGCAGCACCACGCCCAGCACCAGCGGCGACAGGGCCACCACCGGGGCACCGAGCGGGAAGACCTGCGCCAGCACGGCGCCCACCATCACCAGCGCAAGGCCGAAGGCCGCGAGCCCGCACAACCGCGGGATCAGCAGCCCGATCGCACCGAGCAGTTCGACCGATCCGGTCAGGTAGCGGAACCACTGCCCGAAGCCGATCAGGTCGAACATCTGCACGGCCATCGGATCACCGAGCAGCTTCGGGACCGATGCGAAGACGAAGAACGCCGCGAGCAGCACCTGCAGCACCCAGAGCCCGATGTTGACCGCCCGTCCCGGCGGAGCCTTGGTCTCGTTCGCACTCGTAGTCATCCGGACGCACCCTTCCCATCGCGCTGTTGAGATTCGATCGCAGGTATCGACTCGACGCGCGCTGGAAACTCATCGGTGGCCGCCGACGAAAAGGGGTGTCAGTCCACCAACTGGTCGAGCACGGTGGTGAAGACGTCGCGGTCCACGGTGACCGGGTCCTGCGCGAGCCAGTCCCCGATGTCCTTGACGAACTGCGCCGGAGTCATCGGCACCACCTGCTCGTCAGGCTGCTCGACGGTGGTGATCTCGCCGGCCCGACTGGGGTAGATCAGCACCGCGCCGCGCACCTCGACCTCGGGCAGCAACGCCTCGAAGTTGGACACGCCCTCGTTCAGCCGGGTCACGCCGCCGCGGAAGGGGTGCCCGTTGCGCCACAGCGCCCCCTTCTCGTCGGTCGTGTAGTGCCCGGGAAGCCAGCTCTTGGACTCCACGAGCACCAGGCGACGCCCGCACAGCACCGCGTGGTGGACGTCCTCGAACACCGAGTCCGGCCAGGTCAGACCGTGGAAGACCCGCACACCGGGCAACCGGATGAGGTACTTGGCGCACAACTCGGCGGTGAGCAGCTGGGCCCGCTCGTGCTGGATGTCGGGCAGGCCGAAGATGCGCTGGTTGCCGAACTCGGCGGTGAACATCCGGTGCTCCCGGTGGGCGCCGATGTGGCGGCGCAGGAGCACCACGATCACGACTCCGGAACTGATCAGCAGGCCCAGCCAGGTCGCCATCAGCACCGCGTTGAGCTCGACCGCCAGCCCGGCCAGCAACAGCAACGACCACGCCCCGACCAGTGCGAACGTCGGCATACGGTCCGGTCCGAGAACCGGCAGGTAGTGCACCCGCGCCTGCGGGTCGACGCTGTCCCACCAGTCGAGGTCGTCGAGCCGCACCCTCGGCATCCTGGGCACGTAGTCGGGGTCCTCGCCGAAGTCGCGCCCGGGCCGCCTGGTTCCTCCGGGCCGTCGCGGACGCCTCGGCGGAGCGGTCTCGGCTTCGACCGGACGGCGCCGAGCGCTGTCGTAGGAAGCGCGGCGCACCGGGTCGGTGAGCGTCTCGTAGGCTTCCTGGAGGAGCCGGAACGCACCGTCGCTACCGCCGACGTCGGGGTGCATGCTGCGGGCGAGCGTCCGATAAGCCGATTTGATCTCGACCGGCGTCGCGTCGCTCCCCACACCGAGGAGTTCGTAGTAGTCGACCCCGCGCACTACCCTCCCCCGCCTCCCGGACCGCGCGGCAACAACGAGCTGCAATGAGAACGCCCGGCAATGATAGGACGTGAGCCGAGATCAAGATCAACCGACCGGCAGGAATTCACCACGAACCGGACCACCGATCGACCGGCGGGAACGAAAAAACCCGCTGACCTGCTTGGCCAGCGGGCTCTTCCACGCGGATGACCGAGGCGGCGCTCCGCCGCCCCTCCCTTTTGGCCATCCGGGAGCCGGGCTCGGTCCTGGATGGCGCCTGGGACCGGCTCGGCCTGCTGTGCGGTGCACGACCGCGTAAGTCTGGGTGAGTGCTCGGCGGGCGGGACCCGTCCGGCATCGTCGTCCACCATAGCCGATCGAGACCGCGTTGTGGGCGAAATCGGCCCCCGAACCGGCCAACCGTTCAGCCGGGTGCGTGGTGGGCGCCCCCTCGGCCAGGCCGAGATCACGGGGCGCGACCTTGACGCGATCTGATTCGACGTGCATAAGATCGCCGGTCGAGCTGCTGGTGGAAAGGGTGCAGATGGCTGCGGATCCGCTCGCTCCCGGAGTCTGGGGCGTGGTCGCCACCCCGTTCACCGAGTCCACACAGGACGTCGATCTGGCTTCGCTGGCGAAGCTCGTCGGGCACTACCGGCGGATCGGCGTCACCGGGGTGACGGTGCTGGGCGTCTTCGGCGAGGCGATGCGCCTGTCGGCGGCCGAGAAGCGAGCGGTGCTCGAAGTGGTGGTGGAAACCGCGGACCTGCCGATCGTGGTGGGCGCCTCCAGCACGTCGCCGGCACCCGTGACCGAAGAGGTCGAACTGGCCACCGACGTGGTCGGCGACCGGCTGGCCGGGACGATGGTGCAGGTCAACACCCCAGACCCGGAGCTGCTGGCCACCCAGCTCAACGCGCTGCACGCGGCGACCGGCGCCGGCCTGGTCGTGCAGGACTACCCGCTGGTCACCGGCGTGTCGATCAGCGCGGCCGACCTGGCCTCAGCGGTCGAGCAGGTCGAATCGGTGGTGGCGGTCAAGGCCGAGGCCCCGCCCACTCCCCCTGCGATCGCCACGCTGACCGCTCGCACCGGCGTGCCGGTGTTCGGCGGTCTCGGCGGCGTCGGACTGCTGGACGAGCTGGCCGCGGGCTCGGCGGGAGCCATGACGGGGTTCTCGTTCCCCGAGGGGCTCAAGGCCTGCGTGGACGCGTGGCGCCGGGGCGGCTACCAGGCGGCGCTGGAGGCGTACCTGCGGTACCTGCCGCTGGTGAACTTCGAGGCTCAGGCCCGCGTCGGGCTGGCGATCCGCAAGGAGGCGCTGCGCCGACGGGGTCTCATCGCCGGATCGCGGGTGCGGGCGCCTGCGCCCGGCATGCCGGAGAGCCTGGAGAAACAACTGGATCGGCACTTGGCTGCCGTGGAGAACGTGGAGAACTGATGGATCTGGGAATCGCCGGCCGCAATGCGCTGGTCTGCGCCTCGACAGGTGGGCTGGGTGAGGCGACCGCGCGGGCGCTGGCAGCCGAGGGCGTCAACGTGGTGGTGTCCGGCCGTCGCGGTGAGCGCGCGAAGGCGATCGCGGCCGAGCTGCCGGTCGCCACCGGCGTAGAGGTCGACCTGACCGCGCCGGGCGGAGCCGAGAAGCTGCTGTCGGCGGCGCAGGACGCGCTGGGGCAGATCGACATCCTGGTGCTCAACGGTCCCGGGCCGCGCCCGGCCAGCGCCTCGGAGATCGGTCCGGACGACACCGCCGAGGCGGTGCGGAACCTGCTGCTGGTGCACCAGAAGCTGGTCGGCGGTGTGCTGCCGGGGATGCGGGAGCGCGGTTGGGGCCGACTGCTGGCGATCGCCTCCAGCGGCGTGGAGGCCCCGATCCCGAACCTCGCGCTGTCCAACATCGGCCGCAGCGCGCTGGCGGCGTACTTGAAGAGCCTGTCCATCGACGTGGCCGACGAGGGCGTCACCGCGAACCTGCTGCTGCCGGGCCGGATCGCCACCGACCGCCTGTCGTCGCTGGACAGCGCCACGGCGGAGCGCGAACGCCTGCCTGTCGAGGAGGTCCGCGCCCGGGGCGAGGCCGCGATTCCGGCCAAGCGCTACGGCGAGCCCGCCGAATTCGGTGCCACGGCGGCGTTCCTGTGCAGCGCCCACGCCTCCTACATCACCGGGACCGCGATCCGCTGCGACGGGGGCCTCGTCCCGACCTTGTGACACCGCGATGGATGCTTGAGGCGTGTCGCACGGAACGACGGGAGGTTTCTCCGTGCGACACGCCTCTTCCGCCGCCGGGAGTGTCAGCCGGTGACGGAGTTCAGGGTCGGCAGGTACGCGTTGGCGTGCCCGTCGACGTCGGGGTGGAAGGACTCCTGGATCGGGTTGCTCGGCCCGTTGATCCACTCGTCGGAGGCGCACACACCGTGCCCCTCGAAGGCGCTTCGCGGGTCGGCGAAGGAGAACCCGGCGGCCGAGGCGCGTTCGGAGATCACGGAGGCGAGTTCGTCGGCGCCCTCGTTGATCCGCTGGCGCTTGTACTCGGAGTAGAACGGGATCCCGCAGTCGCCCATCTCGTTGATCTTCGGGTACCCGACCACCACGACCTCGGCGTTGGGTGCGGCGGAGCGGATGTTGGCGTAGGTGGTGTCGAGCTTGGCGGGCAGCTCGTTGCGGGCCTTCTCGGAGGCGTCGTTGACCGCGTTGTCGCAGCCCTCGTCGGTGCCGGCGACACAGCTGGTGATGACGTTGACGAAGCCGATGTCGTTGCCGCCGATGGAGATGGTGACCAGCGTGGTGTCGGCGCTGAGCGAACCGAGCTGGTCGGCGTTGACGTCGTCGGTCACGGCACCCGAGCAGGCCGCGAACTCGAAGCCGGCGACCCCGTGCGAATCGGCCCACAACTGCGGATATGCCTTCGGGCTTCGAAGACAACTACCGCTGTCCTCGAAGTACTCCCGGGTGCCCGTTCCCGAGGCGTAGGAGTCGCCCAGGGCGACGTAGTTCTCTGCGGCGGATGCGGAGTCGGAATCAGCTGCGAAGGCCGGTGCGGCCGTGCCCGAGACGACCGTGCAGGCTGCGACCGCACCGATGAGGTACCTTGCGTGACGCATGTTTTCCTCCGTTCGGAGCGCGAAAAGCTCCTTCATTCAAGGAAGTCCGCGCCGAATTTCGGAGAACTTGGCGAGTACCCGCCAGTAACCGGCCCTCGCGGCAGCTCGAACGTCACACCGGTAGCCGCCATCAGGACAATTCCGGGTTCCGGTTTCGCCGGTATTCCCAATCCCGGCGGAGCGGCGAGGCCCTGAAAGGGCTCACAAGACGCACGTACGTTTTGTTCGAATTCGTACGATTGCAGCAGGCGCGGCGCCTCACGACCTGGCATAGTCCTATGTCTCCCGGCACCCCATCCCAATCTTTTGAGGAGGGCGTATGACACTCCGGGTTCCCGATCACCACACCGCTTCGGCGGTGCTCTCGCGGGCCATCGCCGCAGTGCCGGAGGCGTTCGACGACGGCGTGCCCCGCAACCTCATCGACCGCCGCTGGCAGGCCGTCGGGGAGCCCGCCCCGCAGGTCACCCCGGTGGACGGCACGGTCTTCTCCCAGCTGCCCAAGATCGACGCCGCGACCGCGCAAGACGCCGTGCGCTCAGCGGCCAGGGCCCACCAGGCGTGGGCGCAGACGACCTTCGAGCAGCGTCGCGAAGCGGTGACCAGCGCGGTCGAAGCCATGTCGCAGGTCCGCGACGACCTCGCACTGCTGCTCGCCTGGGAGATCGGCAAGCCGTGGAAGGCCGCCTGCGCCGACGTCGATCGCTGCCTCGACGGCGTGCGCTGGTACGCCGAGCACACCGAGCAGATGCTCAACCAGGACGTGGAGGGCGCCCCGTACAAGCGCCAGCCGCTGCCCGGCCCGGTGAGCAACATCGCCAGCTGGAACTACCCGATGAGCGTCCTGGTGCACGCCGAGCTGGTGCAGCTGCTCGCGGGCAACGCCGTGATCGCCAAGACCCCGACGCAGGGCGGCGCGGTGACGCTCACCGTCGCGCACGCGCTGATGGCCCGCGCCGGGCTCCCGGCCACGCTGCTGTCCGGCGACGGTTCGGCCCTGTCGGACCCGCTGGTGCGCTCGCCCGAGGTGGGCGCGCTCGCGTTCGTCGGCGGACGCTCCAACGGCGGCAAGATCGCCGCGCAGCTGGTCGACACCGGCAAGCGGCACATGCTCGAGCAGGAAGGCCTCAACACCTGGGGCTTGTGGGAGTTCTCCGACTGGGACGGGCTGAGCGCGCACCTGCGCAAGGGCTTCGAGTACGCCAAGCAGCGCTGCACCGCCTACCCGCGGTTCGTGGTGCAGCGGAAACTGGTGGACAAGTTCCTCGCCACCTACCTCCCGGTGGTCCAGTCGGTGCGCTTCGGCCACCCGCTGGCCGGCGAGAACGGCGAGCCGCCCGCGCTGGACTTCGGTCCGCTCATCTCGGCGGCGAAGGCCACCGAGCTGGAAGGGCGGGTCGCCGAGGCGTTGCGCCACGGCGCCGTTCCGCTGCACCACGGCGACCGCTCCCAGGGCCACTTCCCGGAAGGTCAGGACGTCTCGGCCTACGCCGCACCGGTGACGCTGCTGGCTCCACCAGGCGCCAGTCGGCTCATGCACGAGGAGCCGTTCGGACCGGTCGACACCATCGTCGTGGTCGACACCGAGGCGGAGCTGCTGGCGCAGATGAACGCCTCCAACGGCGCGCTGGTGGCCACGGTGGCCTGCGACGACGAGTCGTTCGCCGCCGAGCTCGCCGAGAGCGTCCAGGCGTTCAAGGTCGGCATCAACAAGCCGCGCTCGCGCGGTGACCGCGACGAGCCGTTCGGCGGCCGGGGCGCGTCGTGGAAGGGCGCGTTCGTCGGGGGCCAGCACCTGGTCCACGCGGTCACCCAGGGCCCTCCGGGAGAGCAGCTCTACGGCAACTTCCCGGGCTACCACCGCTATCCGCAGACCTGATCGCGGCGCGAGCGAACGGGGAACCCCGCTGCGGCGGGGTTCCCCGTTCGTCATCGGTGGGCTCCCGGGCCGCGGTGGTTGAGGCCCGGCGCGATCACCAGGGTTCGCCGGGGCGGGGGTCGCAGGTGAGCGGTGCGCTGCGATCGAGGGCGGCACCGGCCGGGTAGTAGTAGATCCAGCCGTCCTCGTCGGGGGTCGGGTGGATCCCGGTGGGCGTGAGCGCCCTGGTCGGCGCGGGCCAGGGCTTCCAACCCCGCGCTTCGTAGAAGGGGCGGCCGGCTTCGCTGGCTCCGAGGGCCCCGAGGTCGTAGGCCGCGCGGATCATGCGCTCGACCTCGGTCATGAGGTCGCCGCCGATGCCCCGGCCCTGGCGGGCTCGTCGCACCGCGACGCCCTCCACGTAACCGGTGCGCAGGGCACGGTCGCCGAGCAGCAGGCGCCGCATCACGAGCGCGGCGTGCCCGACCAGTTCGTCGCCCTCCCAGGCGAGCACGTGCATGCCACCGAGGCAGTGCTCCCAGTCGGCTTCGGTCATCGCGTCGCCCTCGATGAAGACGTCCCACAGCAGCCCGCGCGCCGCGCGCAGGCTCGCCACGTCGAGATCCGCGGTGTGCGCGGTCCGCAATTCGGCCATGCGGCACATGATGGCAGGAATCAGGCCACCGGGGGCTCTTTCGCGGACGTCCGGAGGAGGTTCTCGGCGAGCTCGCTGGCGTTGCGGCCGCACATCCGCCCCTGACAGGACCCGAGCCCGACGCGGCAGGACAGGTTCAGCGAGCTCGCGTCGCGCTGGGCGGACGCGCTGTCCCGAAGGGCCTGGTAGGGAACCTCTTCGCAGCGGCAGACGACGGTCTGCGGGGTGAGCCACTCGTTCCAGTCCTCACCGATGCGGGTCGCCGACGCCATGGCCCGGCCGAACCGCTGTCCACATCGGACCACGAGCATGGCTCGGCGAGCGGGTCTTTCGACCTCGCTCCACGTGGTCGCCTCGACGTGCACCGCTGCGGCCAGCCCGGCGACAGCACCTTCGGCCGCTGCGGCTCGGGCTCCGGCGATGCCGGTGGCCTCACCCGCCGCGAACACCCACGGCGTCGAGCTGCGCTGCGCTCCGTCGACTCGCACGAAGCCGTCCTCGATGTCGCAGCCCGCCGCTCTGGCGAGCTCCAGGCGCGGTTCCAGGCCGTGGGCGACGCAGATCGCGTCCACCGGGATCCTCCGGTGCGTGCCCGGGACCGGCCGCCAGCGCGCGTCGAGCTTGGCGACCACCGCCTCCTTGACGCGCTCCTCGCCGACCGCCGCCACGACGCCGGCCCGGGTGCGGAACTGCGTGTTGCCGACGAGCCTGCGCAGGTAACCGGCGAACCCGGCGAGCTTGTCCCACTGCCCGGCCAGATCCGGCGCTCGCCGCAACCAGGCCGCCGGGCTTCCGGCGTCGAGCACGGCCACCACGTCGGCGCCCACGCCCAGCAGCGATTCGGTGACCGGCAACAGCAGCGGCCCGGTCCCCGCGACCAGCACCCGGCTGCCCACCGCGATCCGCTGGCCACTCGCCAGAGCGTGCGCGGCCCCGGCGGTGAACACCCCGGGCAGTTCCCAGCCGGGGAACGGCAGCACCCGGTCGTGCGCGCCGGTGGCCAGCACGAGCGCGTCGGTGTGGAAGGTCTCCCCCGCGTCCCCGGGGCCGGTGCGCACGTGGACGTCGTGGCCGTCCAGCGACCGAACGCCGCCGGACAACCGCCGGATGCGCGGGTGCGCGCCGATCTCCTCGGCGAGGGTCGTGAAGCTGCGCTGCCCTCGCCGGATGCGCTGCGGTTGGGCGAGGCCGAACTGCTCGGGCGGCGCCTGGTGGTACTTCCCGCCCAGGCCGTTCGAGGAGTCGACGAGCAGCACCTCGGCCCCGGCTCGGGCGGCGTGCAGGGCGGCGGTCATGCCGGCCGGACCCGCACCCACGACGACGACGCTCATCGCCGCTCCCCCAGACCGCGGGTGCTGATCACGTCGCCGGGTTCGACCGACCGCAGGCAGGCGCGGACGCCCGGGGTTCCGTTGACCACGAGAACGCACTCGGCGCACACGCCGATCCCGCAGAACAGCCCGCGCCTCCGGCCGCGACCACCGGATTCGCGCCACGAGGTCAGCCCCAGCGACATCAGCACGGCGGCCACCGTCTGCCCGGCGTGCGCGGTGACCCGGCGTCCGCCCACCTCGACGGCGAAGCTGGCCTGGTAGCGCGGTTGTGCGGGGTCCAGGTGGGCGGGCAGCAGGTACGGTCCGGTCAACAGCCGCCACCTCCTGGATCTGCACCGCCGCGGCGCTCTCACCCGTTGCCCGGTGCGCCCGGTTCCCGATCGAACCGACAGGAGAAATTGAACTGCCCCAGAACAGATCGCGCATCAATCCATTGATGTAGGCCCGTCAGACATGGGACTGATGCGCGAGAACAGCCGTCCCCGGCAGCCACCGCCTGCGCTGCGGTGCTGCCGGGGACGGCCTCTTCCCTCTCCGGATGGCTTGAGCTCTACGGCTGCGGGAACTGCGCCGCGTAGGTCTTCACGGCGTTGGCGATGGCCGCGAAGTTGCGCTCCAGGGCTCGGGCGTCGACGTTCTCGACGGTGTCGCACGCCTGGTGGTAGCAGGCGTCGAACGCCTCACCCGCCTGGCCGCCCCACTTCTCGGCCTGCTCCGGGCTCTTGGTCCCCTCGGCGCCGGTGAAGGTGCCACCGGCCGGGATGCCGACCTCGATGAACGGGCCGTAGTCGGAGCGACCGTCGAAATCGGTGCCCTCGGCGGGCGCGCCCGCCGCACCCAGCGAGTCGTTGAGCAGCTTCTCGATCTGCGCCGAGCCCTCCGGGCCCGGACCTGCGCCGACGCCGTCGGAGTCGTCGCCGTCGTAGGTGAAGTAGCCGGCGTTGGGCGAACCGACCATGTCGAAGTTGAGGTAAGCGGCGATCTTCCCGCGCTCGGCCTCCGGCAGCGTCTCCACGTAGTGGGTGGAGCCCACCAGCCCCTCTTCCTCCGCGCCCCAGAAGGCGAAGCGGAGCTTGTTGGTCGGAGTTTCACCGCCCGCCGCGTAGTCGAGCGCGGCCTGCAGGATCGCGGCCGAACCGGTTCCGTTGTCGTTGATCCCCGGCCCCTCGCCCACGCTGTCCAGGTGGGCGCCGAACATGACGACCTTGTTGGCGTCACCACCCGGGGTTTCGGCGATCAGGTTGTAGGTGGGGCCGCCGAGGGAGTCGAACTCCTGGACCGACGTGGTGAAACCGGCTTCGTCGAGCTTGCCCTTGATGTAGTCCAGGGAAGCCTGGTAACCGGGCGTCCCGGCGGCTCGGTTCCCGCCGTTGGCACCGGCGATGTTCTGCAGTTCCTGCAGGTGGTCCTGCACGGCCATGGCGCCGGCGCGTGCGCTCCTGTCGGCAACGGCCGCGGTGGGCAGCACCAGCGCTGCGGCCGCCGCGAGCGCGGCGGCGGTGGCGAGCATCGGGCGGTTCGGCATCTCCGCGATCCCCTTCGTCGATGTCGGAGTCGATCTCGATCGATCGCGTATTCGCCTGGCGAACGTATCGGCGGGGATCACGGAGAAGACCGTTTTGACCAAAAGTCGCCGCACCAACACGTTTTTCCCGTATTCGCGGCGGCATTTCACGGTTGCGGAGCACAACCGCGTCCTCAAGCGCGCTGGGCTGATCGGGGCTCGCGTTGTTCTCCCGGCGGTGCTGAGGCAAGCTGGGACGACACCCCACTACCCCATGGAGGTACCGCACGTGGAACAGGTGGTCCTGCTCGACGAAGCCGGTGAGGCGATTGGCGTCGAGGACAAGGCGACCGTGCACCACCGGGAGACGCCGCTGCACCTGGCGTTCTCCTGCTACGTGTTCAACGACCACGGCGAATTCCTGCTCACCCAGCGGGCGCACCACAAGCGGACCTTCCCGAGCGTGTGGACCAACACCTGCTGCGGTCACCCGGCGCCGGAGGAGGAGATGAAGGCCGCCATCACCCGCCGTCTCGGCGAGGAGCTCGGTCTGAAGGTGCGCGGGCTCGAACTGGCGCTGCCCGCGTTCCGCTATCAGGCCACAATGGACAACGGGGTCACGGAGAACGAGATGTGCCCTGTGTTCGTCGCTTTCACCGACAGCACCCCCGCGCCGAACCCGGACGAGGTCGCCTCGACTCGTTGGGTGCGCTGGAAGGAGTTCAGCGCCGGGGTCCTCGCCGGTGACACCGCGGTCTCACCCTGGTGCGCGCTGCAGGTGCGCGAGCTCACCGAGCTGGGGCCCGAACCCGCGCAGTGGCCCATCGGCGTCCCGGCGAACCTCCCGCCGGCGGCCCGCGTGGCCTGAGAACCGCGCAACACCGAGCGGCCCCGGAACTCGGCCGAGTTCCGGGGCCGCTCGCTGGGTGCTACTCGGCCCGCGCGAGCGGGGTGAGGTCGCGCGACCAGCTCCACTCGCCGGGTTCGGGTGCACCGACGAGCTTCATGCCCGCACCCCGCAGCGTGCGGGAGATCGCGGTGTTGTCGACGTGGGTGTGCGCGGTGAGCGTCGTGATCCCCAGCTCAGCGGCCTGTTCGACGATGTGCTGGGCGAGCAGCGCGCCGAGGCCCCGGCACTGCCAGTCGTCGCGCACCAGCAGGGCGAGCTCGCCGCTGTCACCGTCGTACATCAGGTTCCCCAAGCCCACGACCTCGCCGCGCGGCCCGAGCGCCAGCGTGGAACGCCCCAGCGCCGGGGTCAGCAGTCGTCGCAGTCCTCGTTCGCCCGGGGCCGGACCGGGGCTGAAGTAGCGGCGGAAGCGCGCCGCGCTGGAGCAGCGCTCGTGGAACTCCGCGACCAGCTCGAGGTCGGCGCGATCCGCCGGGCGCAGGGTCAGCTCGATCCCGCCGGGCGTGGTCGCGGTCCGCTCGGTCGGGCGTAGGCGGGCGCGGCAGCTGATGACCAGATCGACCAGCGCACGGGAGCGGGCGAACTCGGCCGGGGTGAACGCACCTCCTGGCCGGGTCAGCACGAGGAATCCGCCGCCGGGTTCGGCCAGGCACATCGCGGTCTCGGTGAAGACCCCGGCTTCCAGCGACGGCTCGGGTTCCTCCTGCCAGCGGACATCGACGTTCCCGAGCAGCGAGCGCAGACCTCGCACCAGGTCGGTCCGGCCGTTGACCAGGTCGTTGGCGAGGGTGGCGGTGCGCGTGGGCACGTCGTCGAGCTCGCGGACGTCGGCGCGCGAGGCGGTCACGTCGTAGCCGCCGGCGCTCTCCACCGCGGCGACCAGGTCGGCGTGCCGGATCCGGGTGGGAACGTGCAGCAGCACCTCGTCGACCGCCCCGTCCGCGACCGGGTGCACCTGCATGGTGCGGATGTCGCCGCCGAGTGCCGCCAGCGCCCCGGACAGCTTCGCCAGGCGGCCGGGCGTGTCGGTGACGCGAGCGCGCAACCGCCACAGGTTCTGCGGGACGAACGCCGCCTCCGACAAGACCGGTTCCGTACCGTCCTCGGCCGTGACGGTCCCGCGGCGCGACCACCACCGAGCGGCGCCCGCCACCAGCAGCGCAGCTCCGAGCGACATCAGCACCAGCGTCGCGGTCGAGTGGCTGCGCACGCCGGTGACGAGGAGGTTCGCCGCGCCTGCGACCAGCAACAGCGCGGCCAGCTCGATGACCTCGCGGGTCCAGCCCCCGTGGGCTCGACGGTGCTCGCTGGGAGTCATGCCCCCATGCTTCAGGCACCACGTTTCACCGGGACGAACCCGGATCACACCGGCGTTAACAGCCCGACATCACACCGAGCGGGGAACGCGCGACGATCAGCGAACCGATTGGCCGTAGCCCGCGAAGAGGGTCGCGCAGTGGGCGAGTTCCTCGTCGGAGAGGACGGAAGGGTCGCCGAGCTTGGCCGCCGTGAGCCAGAGCTCGCAGAGCCATTCGAGCTGCCGAGCCCGGTTGTAGGCCTTGGTGAGGCTGTTGCCGATGGTGACCGTTCCGTGGTTGCGCAGGATGCAGCCGTTGCGGTCGCGCAGCGCCTCGGACATCGAGACCGCGAGGGCGTCGGTGCCGAAGGTGGCGTAGTCGGCGACGCGCACGGCACCGCCGTAGTCGGCCAGCTGGTAGTGCACGGCCGGGACCTCGTCGCGCAGCAGCGACAGCGCCGTGGCGTGCAGCGAGTGGGTGTGCACGACCGCGCCCGCGTCGTGCTCGACGTAGGCGGTGAGGTGCATCGGCAGTTCGGAGGTGGGCTTGAGCTCACCTTCGACGACCTCACCGCTGAGGTCGACCAGCGGGATGTCCACCGGCCGCAGCTCCTCGTACTCCACGCCCGAGGGCGTGACCGCGACGAGGTCGCCGCTGCGCACCGACACGTTGCCGGAGGTTCCCACCACCAGCCGGTCGGAGGTCATGCGCCGCGCGATGTCGATGACCTCGCCGCGCTGCTCGGCCAGACGCAATGCGCTCATCCCTTCCCGCTCAACAGGCCACCCCGGTGCCCTCGTAGCCGTCGATCGCCGCGACCTTCTCGGCCGAGGCCGAACTCGTGTCGAAACGGTAGTCGAGCCACTCTCCGGCGAGCTTGCGGGCCAGTTCGAGCCCGATCACGCGCTGCCCGAAGCACAGCACCTGCGCGTTGTTGCTCAGCACCGACCGCTCGACCGAGTAGCTGTCGTGCGCGGTGACCGCCCTGATCCCGGGCACCTTGTTGGCGCTGATGGCCACGCCGAGCCCGGTTCCGCACACCAGCAGCGCCCGGTCGGCCGACCCCTCGGCGACCAACCGGGCGGCCTGGACAGCCACGTGCGGGTAGGCGGTGTGCTCGTCGTTGCCGACACCGACATCGACGACGGAGGCGACCCGGGAGTCGTTCTCCAAGTCCTTCTTCAGCGCGTTCTTGTACTCCAGCCCGGCGTCGTCGGATCCGACGACGATGCGGTACGGCTCTTCGCTCACTGGTCCTCTCCCCCTCCGGCGTGTTCGCCGATCAGCTCTCCGACCCGGGTGAGCACGAGCGCCAGCGACGTCGCGCCCGGGTCGGGTGTTCCCACGCTGCGTTCGGCCAGCGGCCTGGCCCGGCCCGTCCGGGGCCGCAGCTCCGCGGTGGCGGAGGCCGCCTTGGTCGCCACCGCCGCCGCGCGCCGCCACGCCGCGGCGGCGGCGCTGCCCTCGTCGACCGCGCCGCGGAGCTCGTCGGCGAACGGCACCAGGGCGTCGACCAGGGTCTTGTCGCCGATTTCGGCGCGTCCGAGGCGCTGCACCGAGGCCAGCGCGGCCTCGGCACCGGCCACGAGGTCGGCCGCGCGAGCCTCGCGGTCGTCGGGCAGGAGGTCGCCGAAGGAGCGCAGCGCGGCTCCCCACAGCACGCCCGAGGTCCCGCCGGCCTTCGACGCCCACGCGTCGCCGGCCGCCAGCAGCACGGCTGCGGGGCCGACGCCCTGGGCCGCTGCGGCTTCGGCGGCGTCGACCGCCGCCGAGCTGCCGCGCGTCATGCCGCGTCCGTGGTCACCGTCGCCCGCGATGGCGTCGAGGCGTCCGAGCTCGTCCTCGTTGTCGCGCAGCAGGTCTGCGACCGCGCGCAACGATGCGACCACCTCGGCGGCCGTGGCCTGCCCCTGCTCCGGTGCGACCACGACCTCCGGTTCGGCCACCACCGGGTCCTCGACCTCGACGTCCGATGTGGACGGTTCGACGACTCCCCTGCGGTAGGCGGGAGTGTCGGCCGGGGCCAGCCAGAGCCGTTCGAGCTCGTCGTCCAGCCAGGTCAGGGTCAGCGAGCAGCCGGCCATGTCCAGGCTGGTCACCAGCTCGCCCACCTCCGGGGCGACGACCTCGACACCGGCTTCGGCCAGCAGCCGTGACGCGGTTCCCCACACCACGAACAGTTCCTCGTACTTGGTGGCACCGAGCCCGTTGAGGATCGCCGTGACCCGGCCGCCTTCGGCCGGGGCCTCGGCCAGCAGGCCGTCCACCAGGGTCTTCGCCAGCTCCGACGCCGAGGGCATGGGGGTCTCGGACACGCCGGGCTCGCCGTGGATGCCCAGGCCCAGGCCCATCCGGCCTTCGGGCACCTCGAACAGCGGGTGGTCCTGGCCGGGCAGCGTGCAGCCGTCGAAGGCGACTCCGAGGCTGCGGGTGCGCGCGTTGGCGTGCTCGGCGACGCGCACCACCTCGTCGAAGTCGTAGCCCTCCTCGGCCGCCGCGGAGGCGACCTTGAACACCACGAAGTCGCCCACCACACCGCGCCGCTTGGCCTGCTCCTCGGTGGGAGCGCTGGCGATGTCGTCGGTGACGACCACGTTGTGCGCGCGGGTTCCCTCGCGTCGCAGGCGTTCCACGGCGAGCCCGAAGTTCATGTTGTCGCCGGCGTAGTTGCCGAAGGAGAACACCACTCCAGCGCCTCGGTCGGCCGCGCGCGCCACGGAGTAGGCGTCGGCGGCCGAGGGCGAGGTGAAGATGTTGCCGATCACCGCACCGTCGGCGAAACCGGGCCCGACGACTCCGCAGAACGCCGGGTAGTGGCCGGATCCGCCGCCGGTGACCACCGCGACCTTGCCCGGCCGGGCCGGTCGGGAGCGCACCACGCCGCCGGGGACGCGGCGCACGTGATCGGGGTGCGCGGCCACGAAACCGGTGACCATGTCCTCGGTGAAAGTGGCCGGATCGTCGTACAAGCGCGTCACGTCAGCCCTCCTCGACGGGCGCCCAGTGCGGCCGGGCGCGTTCGATGGCGGTCAAGTAGTCGTGGTAGCCGCGGTCGTAGAACTCCACGGCTCGCGGATCGGGGTGCACGACGCGCCGGTCGGCCGCCCACTGCTCCCGGTCGACGGGTTCGCCCAGCGCATCCCAGGCGGTCATCGCCGCTCCCCGCGCGCCGACGCCCTCTTCGTGCGGGACGTTGAGCGGCCGACCGAGGACGTCGGCGAAGATCTGGCTCCACGCCTGCGAACGGGCACCGCCGCCGCAGGCCGCGACCTCTCCGCTGAGCCCGGCGCTCTCCAGGTTGTGCCGGGCGGCGTAGGCGACCGCCTCGCACATCGCGCGCACCATGTCGGCGGGCGTGGTCTCCAGCGACAGGCCGGTGAACTGGCCGCGCGCCCGCGAGTCGACGAACGGCGCGCGCTCGCCCGAGGAGGACAGGAACGACAGCGCCGACACGCCACCGGATCCCGGCCGGCTCTGCGCGAGCAGGGTTTCCAGCTGCTCGACGCTGGATCCCGTCGTGGACAGCACCCAGTCCAGGTTGGCGGTGCCGACCATCGCGGGCATCACTCGCAGGTAGCGCTGCGGGATCGGCGTGGCCAGCCACATACCGGCCGGTTCGCCTCGCGGGTCGATGACGACCTCGTCGCGCAGCACCTGGCAGCCCAGCGTCGTGCCGATCACCAGGCTGCCGTCGCCGATGTCGCTGACACCGGACCCGAAGGCGCAGGCGGGCAGGTCGAACGGCCCGGCCGACACGGGGAGTCCCGACGGCAGGCCGAGTTCGGCCGCGGCCTTGCCGGAGAGCGCGAAGAGCTTGCCGACGGGGGTGGTGTCGGCCAGCAGGCGGCGGTGCTCGGAGATGCCGCAGGCCTCCAGCGCCTCGGTCGAGTACACGCGCTCGGGCACGTCGAGGAACGGCATCGAGGCGTCGGAGGCGTCGACGGTGACCTCACCGGTGAAGCGCTGGACGATCGCGTCCACGCAGTACCCGGCGACGGCCGCGCGTTCGAGGCGTTCCGGCTCGTGCTCGGCGAGGTGGGCCAGCAGCGGCCCGGCCGAACCGGGGAACATCCCGGAACCCGTCAGCGCGTGCACCTGCCGCTGCACGCCGCTGGTCTCCCAGTCGCGCAGCACACCGGCGGCGCGGGCGTCCAGCCAGGAGATGGCGCGCCCGACGCTGCGCCCGTGCTCGTCGCGCAGCCACAGCCCGTCGCCCTGGCCGGTGATGGCCAGGGCCTGCACGGGCTCGGTGGCCGCGGCCGCGACCTGGCGAACGACCTGGACGACCGAATCGACGACCTCGTCGAGGTCCTGCTCCACCAGTCCGGGCGCGGGCCGGTGCAGAGTGGAGCGCACGCCGCGGGTTAGCAGCGCCGACCCGTCGCGGCCCAGCAGCGATGCCTTGGTCACCGAGGTGCCGACGTCCACTCCGATGATCATGGCCGCAGGTCTCCGAACTTCGCCAGCACGTCCGGGTTGGCCACGAACCGCGGCCGTTGCCCGTCGAGGAACCTGGCGACCTCACCGGCCACGATCTCGGCCGCCCGGTGCGCGGTTTGGCGGGTGGCACCGGCCAGGTGCGGGGTGGTGATCACGTTCGGCGCGTCGAACAGCGGCCAGTCGCGCGGCGGCGGTTCGATGTCGTAGACGTCGACCGCGAGCGCGCCGAGCTTGCCGGTGCGCAGCAGGTCGGGCAGCGGCGCGTAGTCCAGCAGCCCGCCGCGCGCCGAGTTGACCAGCACCGCGCCTTCCGGCAGCAGCTTGAGGTTGTCGGCGTTGAGCAGGTTGCGGGTCTCCGGGGTCAGCCGCGCGTGCAGGCTCACCACCGAGCTGCGCCGCAGCAGTTCCTCCAGCTCGACCAGTTCGACGCCCTCGCCCGCGACCTCGGCGGAGTTCACGAACGGGTCGGCCACCAGGACGTTCGCCCCGAACGCGCGCAGCACGCGGGCGACGATGCGACCGATCGCGCCGTAGCCGACGAGTCCGGCGGTGGAGCCTTCGAGCTCGATGCCCGCGTTCTCGTAGGCGTAGTAATCGCCGCGCCAGTTGCCGTCCTTGAGCTCGGCGTCCGAACCCGGGATCCGGCGCAGCGCGGCGAGCATGAGCCCCACCGCGAACTCGGCCGCGGCGGCCGCGTTGCGGCCGGGCGCGTAGCTGACGATGACCCCGTTGTCGGTCGCGGCCTGCAGGTCGACGTTGACCGGGCCGCCCCGGCAGACGCCGACGAACTTGAGGTTCTCAGCGGCGCCGAGCACGTCTCCGGTGAACGGCGCCATCTGAGTGGCGACGATCTCGTTGTCGCCGAGGGCGTCGAGCAGCCGCTGCTCGGTGCCGCTGGCCTCCTGCACGTTGCCGACCGGGCCGAACGGCTCCACCGGCCACGGCAGCTTCAGCGTGTCGAAGCGCAGTTCGCGCGTGGTCGCGCGGCGCAGGGCGTCGACGAACACCTCGGGGTGCACGAAGTGGTCGCCGGCGGCCAGAACGCTTGTCATCTCCGGACTCCTTTGTCGCGAGGTGTGCGAGCTCAGCTCAGTTCAGCGTGCCTGCGGCAGCGAGGCGACCAGCTTCAGCCGCACGTCATCGAGGTCGGTGGCGATGTGGGCGGCTCCGGCGAGCGCGTCCTCGGCAGGCGGGTAGTCACCGTTGGGGATGGCCACCACCGTCATGCCCGCTCGAGCCGCGGCGCGCAACCCGTTGCTGGAGTCCTCGACGGCGAGGCAGTGCTGCGGCTCGTGGCCGAGCTTCTCAGCCGCGGCCAGGTACACGTCGGGACTCGGCTTGCCGCGCGGCACCTCGGCGCTGGACACGGTCGCCGAGAAGTGCGGGGTCAGCCCGTGGCGGTCGAGGACGGCGTCGATGAGCCGTCGCGGCGCCGAGGAGGCCAGCGCGATGGGTGCGCGGGCGGCGACGTCGGTGACCATCTTCTCCGCACCCGCCAGCAGGTCGATCTCGCCGTCGTCGAGCGCCGTGATCATGTCGTCGACCACGATCCGCTCGGTCTCGGCCGCGGGTTCGGCGGCCTCGCTGAACTCGGCGAGGAACGCGGCCCACTCCGGCGCGCTCATGCCCTGGACCTGCCGGGTCTCCTGCCCGGTCCAGGTGCGTCCGCGAGCTGCCGCGAAGCGGGTCCACATCCGCTCCCACAGGTGCTCGCTCTCGACCAGGACGCCGTCCATGTCGAACACGACCGCGCTGTGGGCGCTGTTCGGCCGATCCGGCTGGGTCATACGTACCTCCCGCCAATCACTGATGCACCCAAATTAACACTCAGACCGTTAACTGTCACTAGCGGAGTGATACTCCGGCAGGTCTGCACCGGTGCGCGCACCCGACGAGGCAAGATGAACGCATGGCGTCAGCACCGAAGAAGCAGTCCCCCCGCCTCCAGCGGCAGCAGAAGATCGTCGATCACGTGCTCTCGCAGGGGTTCGCCAGCGCCGCGGAGCTGTCCACGCTGACCGGGGTCAGCCTGATGACCGTGCACCGCGACCTCGACGACCTGGCGACGCGGGGCCTGCTGCGCAAGTACCACGGAGGCGTCTCGGCCCAGCCGTCCACGGTGTTCGAGTCCAGTTCGGACTTCCGGCTGCACACCCACACCGCCGAGAAGGAGGCGCTGGCCGCCGACGCCCTGCGGTTCATCATGCCCGGCATGTCGGTGATGCTCGACGACTCCACCACCGCGCTCGCGCTGGCCAGGCTGCTGCCGGAGGTCGGCCCGCTGACCGTGGTCAGCAACTACCGGCAGGTACAGGAGACGCTGCGCGACGTGCCCGACATCCGGCTCATCGGGCTCGGCGGCGAGTACTCGCGCACGCACGACTCCTACCTGGGCCTGCCGTGCCAGGAGATGATCTCGACGTTCTCGGTGGACATCGTGTTCCTGTCCACCTCCGCGATGAACGCCCGCCTGACCTACCACCAGGAGCAGGAGATCGTGCTGGTCAAGCGCGCGATGATGGGCAGCGCCACGACCAAGGTGCTGATGATGGACGCCAGCAAGGTCGCCCGCTCGGCGTTGCACCAGCTCGCCCCGGTCAGCGCCTTCGACCACGTCCTGCTCGCCGGGAAGCTCGACGACGCCCTGGTCGAGGAGATGCGGGAGCAGACCGAGGTCCGCCTGTCCCCGATGAGCTGAGCACACCCCGTCAGGCAAGCGGCGCAGCCGCCTTCTCCGCACCCCGCTTGAGCAACCGGCACCGCAGCAGGCGCTGAGCGCCGTCGTGACGAGCACGCCGCGAAGCCGTGCGTTGGACGCGAGGCGCGGGGGCCACGGAGCTGCTCACCCGTCACCCGCACCGCCGCAAAAAAGACGACTGATGTGGTTTTAACATCTTGTGCGTTAACTTCAACAGGGTGCATGATGGCCGACATTCGTTGGCTAGGTGCGGCGACGCACCGACACATCCGACCTTGTTGGAGACAGTGATGTCCCAAACGTCCGCAGCCGGGTACCCGGGCTTCCTCGACCGCATAGGCATTCCGCGGCAGCTCTTCTGGGGTTTCGTCGCCGTGCTGATCTTCATGATCGGCGACGGCGTGGAGACCACGTTCCTGTCCGACTACCTGCAGCGACCCGAGGGCGGCGCGCTGCCCGGCGCGGTGGCCTCGTTCGCCACGGTCACCCTCTACGGCGTCGCTGCCATGATCGCGGCGTGGTTCTCCGGAACGCTCTCGGCGATCTGGGGCCCGCGCCGGGTGATGTGGCTCGGCGGCGCGTGGTGGGTCGGGTTCGAGTGCCTGTTCCTGTTCGTGGCGCTGCCCTCGCACAACGGGGCGTTCATCGTCGCGACCTACGGCATCCGCGGCCTGGCGTATCCGCTGTTCGCGTTCTCGTTCCTGGCGTGGGCGCAGGTCGCGAGCCCGACGAAGATGCGCGGTTCGGTGGCCGGCTGGTTCTGGTTCGCCTTCACCGGTGGTCTGCCGACGCTCGGTGCCGCGCTGGCGGCGCTGTCGATCGGCGTGTTCGGCCTCAGCGACTACGAGACCCTGGTGCTGTCGCTGGTCGTGGTGACCATCGGCGTGCTGCTGGGGTCCTTCGCGGTGCGCGAGGAGCACGGGCTCAAGCCGATCGCCGATGAGACGGTGGAGAACCCGCGCAGCCTCAAGCGGCTCGCCGAGGGCGTGGACATCCTGTGGCGGGACCGCCGGGTGCTCGCCGGTGGCCTGATCCGCATCGTCAACACCGCGCCGCAGTACGGGTTCTTCGCGATGTTCCCGTTCACCTTCGGGCCTGCGGCGCCGGACGGCGGGTTCCTGACCGCGGCGCAAGTGGCATCGCTGGCGTCGATCGCCTACGGCGCCAACATCGCGGCGAACCTGTTCTTCGGCGTGTTCGGCGACCGCTTCGGCTGGCGCCGCACGGTGACCTGGTTCGGTTGCCTGGGTTGCGCGATCGCCACCCCGCTCTGGTACTTCAGCTCGGTGGCG
This sequence comes from Saccharopolyspora karakumensis, assembly GCF_004349225.1. Lineage (NCBI taxonomy): Bacteria > Bacillati > Actinomycetota > Actinomycetes > Pseudonocardiales > Pseudonocardiaceae > Saccharopolyspora > Saccharopolyspora karakumensis. The sequence goes on along the minus strand of NZ_SMLA01000058.1, from coordinate 5,473 downwards.
TCGCAGAGCTTCGCCGTGGCGGCCGTGCTCGGCGTGGTCTACGGCCTGCTGCTGGCCGGTTTCGTGCCGCTGTCGGCGCTGATGCCCTCGATGGTCGCCACCAAGGACAAGGGTTCGGCGCTGGCGGTGCTGAACTTCGGCGCCGGTGGCGCGGCCTTCGTCGGCCCGGTCGTGGTGACGGTGCTGTACCCGCTGGTCGGAGGCGGCGGCGCGACGATCGTGTTCTGCCTGATGTACCTGGCGGTGGGCGTGCTGTCGCTGCGCATGAAGGACGACAGCGACCCCGGCGAGCACCGCGCGCCGCGCGCCGGGGCACCGGAGGCCGCTGGGGCTTCGGCCTAGGGAACGGAGAAGGTCCTGATCAGGCCGCCGCCCGTGAGGGCGGCGGCCTGATCTCCGTTCGGGGACAACGCGGGTTGCGCTTCGACGGGGCCGAGGGTGGTCGTGCCGTCCGGACGGAAGATCTGCAGGAGTCCGTCGGCGTCGCGGGCGGCCAGCACCGGCCCCGGCGCGATCGCAGGATCGGAGATCGCCTCGGCGTCGATGGTCCGCACCCGCTTCCAACCGGCGTGCTCGGCGAGCACCACCAGATCACCTCGGGAGTCGCGGTAGGCCGCGTATCCGCTGGTGGTGGCGATGGCGCCGACCGGTTGCTCGGAGGAGGCGACGGGCACACCGCACCCGGACTCGGTCAGCCGCCAGTGCCGCATCCCGCTCCTGGACGCCGCCATCACGTGGATCTCGCCGCTCCCCGCGGTCAGCACCGAGACCTCGTCGCCCACGTCGGAACCGCCGAGCCGGCACCACGCCCCGGTGTCGCGGACGCTCACCCCGCCGCCGGAGTCGCGGACCGCGACCACCACGCGCCCCCGCACCGACACGGCCGACGGCGGCCCGGGGTCCACGCCCGGTTCCCGCGGCGGTGGCACGCCCAGAGAACGCCACGGCCGGTTCCCGGCCTTGAGCCACACCGCACCCGAATCCCGGTCCTGCACCAGCAGCGTCGCGGGGTCGGCGAAGGACGCGGACCCCTCGCGCGGGTCGAACCCAGGTGTGTCCACAACGGATTCGTCGACCACCAGGTCTCGCCCGCGCACGTGCGCGTGGCGGCCGTCGGTCAGCCACCGCGTTCCCCACGGCCTGCGCAGGCGCATCGCGGCGAGCCAGGCGTCGTAGGGCTCGTCGAGGCTGACCAGCGGGTCGTGCTCGGCGTAGCGGGCGAACACCGCGCGCTTGGCGGCCACCACGCGTTCCGGGAGGTTCGGCGGGGCGTCGGCGACGTTGTAATCGCGGTAGTGCAGCAGCGGCAGATCGGTTCCGATCAGCGCGGTTTCGGTGAACCGAGCCGTGGCGAGGTGGTCGGGGTGGTCGTGGGCGCTCCCCCACTGCTGCTGATGGCGGGGGTCCGGTCGCGGGTCCTGCGTGCGGACGAGCGTCGGCGCGAACTCCTCCCGGAGGCCGATCAGCGCATCGATCACCGAAGCGCGGTCGTGGCTGGTCACGGGCACGACCGACCCCGTCGCGGCGACGGTCTCCACGCGGTGCGCCGGATTCCGCCAGAGCTCGCTCAGCGCGTGCCGAGCGCGCGGGTCGTTGTCATCGGGCAGGCCGAGGAACACCAGGCTCACCGAGGGGCGCGCGCGGAGTCGGTGCAGTTCCGCCTGGCCTCCGGGGAGGTCCAGCGCCGAGCGCGTCCAGTCGTCGGCGGCCCCGGCCATCGCCGCGAAGGCCGCGCGAGCACCGGTCTGGCGGCTCGCCGCGTAGTCCTCGGGTGGGTCCACGTCGCTCTCGCCGGCGGTGAGGAACACCGTCGTGACCCGGGCACCCGAGCGGATCGCCAAGGGCACGTCGGGGCTCATGAACAGCATGTCGTCGTCGGGGTGCGCCACGACCTGCAGGTGCGACGGCCTCGGTGAGCCCGCCGCCGCGACCCCGGAGGCGACCAGCAACAACACGGCCGCGAGCAGCAGCACGGCAGTCCTCATCGCGCCCACCGCCACGACATCCGCAGAGCGCCCAGCGCCCCGGCCACCACCAGCAGCAGCCCCACCTGGACCCCCGGTGGTGACCACGACAACGTGAGCGTCCCGCCGGAGATCTCGCGCGGGACCCGCACGTGGAGCAGTCCCGCTCCGGTCGCGGAGATCGGCACCGGGCGTCCATCCACAGTGGCCCGATAGCCGGGCCAGGACAGTCGCGCGAACACGAGGTCCCCGCTCCCGGTGAACCTGACGGTCTCGGTGCGCGCGCCGCGCTGCACGTCCTCCAGCACCTCAACCCCGCGGGCCGCGCTCACCCTCCCCTGAGGCCACGGGACGGCAGCGATTCGGGTGAGCACGACGACCTCGCCGTTGCGGTGCGCGATGCGCCAGCCCGGTGGCGGCTGGGTGACCTCGCGCAGCCACCGCTGCACCACGACGTGGGTGGCCTTGAGCTGGTCGGCGAGCCGATCGGGACCCCACAGGCGGTCGTACGCGCGCGGACAGGTCCCGCCGAAGTAGTTGAGGCACAACGACGTGTGCAGGGCGTCGTGGCCCATCCCGGTGTAGGACACCAGGCTCGCGACACCGGCGGCGGCCGGCATGTTGCCCAGCAGCAGATCCGACCACGCGCTGCGGTCGGCGATCCGCTCCGGCGGGATCCGCTCGCGTGCCGCGACCTGCACCACCGTCCCGTCGCGCAGCGGCGCGTGGATGCGGCGCAGCGCGTCGACGTCGGTCGGGAAGTTGTAGTCGGCGACGTCGCGGTTGACCGGGAACCACACCAGCTGCAGCCCCAGCACCAACGCCGTTCCCAGGTGCAGCACGGGGAAGAGCCTGCCGCGCACGGCCCACGCCAGCAGCCCGGCGACCAGCACCAGCCCGAGCAGGTGCTTGGGCGCCTGGGCGGGCCAAGCCGCGAAGGCCAGGTAGCAGCCCGCCAGCATCAGCAGCGCCGAGGCCGCCGCGCGCGCCGGGGCGCGATCCCGGCGCAGCCCGCTGGACAACACCACCGCCAGCAGCACCGCCGCGGCCAGGTGCAGGACCGCGATGTGCCGCAGCGGCCAGCGGAACATCCACACGTTCGACGGGCCCAGGCACAGCAGCGCGAAGAAGCCCGCGACCAGCACCACCGCGGTGCACCGCCGCCACGGCATCTCGCGCCACTTCAGCCAGGGCAGCAGCGGAACCGCGAACCACGCCAGGAAGGTGGCGGGAACCGTCATCCGGTAGTCGCCGAAGGAGATGATCTGCGGGAGGAACCCGGGCGTGCTCGCGTTGAGCAGATCGCCGATGCCGGGCACCAGCAGACCGGAGTTGAACAGCTCGCGACCGGACCGCCACCCCACAGCGGCGGTCGCCAGCACCGGCCAGAACACCAGCGGCAGGCACGCGGCCACCGCGACACCGACCGCGACCAACCGGCGCGGCCCGGATTCGACCGCCAGCGCGGCGAAGACCAGGCACAACGCGAGCAGGCCGTACGGATCACCGGCCGAGACGCACAGGTAGCACAACGCGAACGGCAGCACCGCCGGTGCGGTTCCGGCGAGGTACCGGCGCAGCGCCCACCACGCCCACGGCAACCACGCCAGGCCCATCAGCCCACCGGCCCAGCTCGCGGCCTGGAAGTGCAGCACGAACCCGGAGACCGGCAGCGCCACCGACATCACCGACGCCGCAGCGGGTTTCGCCCCGTAGCCGCGGCTCAGCAGGTAGGTTCCGACCGCCAGCAGCACCAGGAACTGGATCTTCACCACCGCCGCCGCGACCGCCAGGTCGCCGATCAGCGCGACCACGACGAAGTCCAGCAGGTGCACCGGGTTCCAGATGCCGAACAGCGACTCGGCGGCCAGGTTCCCGCCCATCCACGAATCCGGCTCCAGTCCCAGCGCCCACTCGCCCGCCAGCAACCGCTCGCCGAGCCGGTGCCACATCGGCAGGAACTGGGCGGCGCTGTCGTCGGCGAAGTAGAACGAGGGGTTGACCAGCAGCGGCAACGTCCCGAGCCCGGCGACCGCCAGCCCCGCCCCTGCGGCGCCGCGCCACTCACCGCGGTCCGGGCGGGTCAGCGCCGCGCGGCTGGCCATGAACGTCACCGGCACCAACGCGAACCCCACCAGCGGTGCGAGCCTCGGATCGACCCCGAAGACGGCCACCGCGAGCGCCACCGCCGAGGTGCTCACGCCCAGCAGCACCAGACTGGCCAGCGGGAACAGCAGCAACGAGCGCCCGCTCGGCCGCACCCGGAAGGTGAACCGGCAGTTCAGCGCGTAGGAGCACAGCATCGCCGCGCCGGTGGCCAGCGCGTGCGCCACCAGGTACGGCAGCACCAGCCACAGCGCCAGGTACACCGCCCAGTGCACGCCGGTGTTCACCCCGCCCACCAGCGCGAACCGGCCGAACTGCGAGGCCCCGATCGGCCGCCGCGTCACGACACCCCTCCCGCGGTGCACAACCGGTGCTCGCCGGGCAGCGGGTCCGCGACCGGGCCGGTCTCCTTGATCAGGTAGTGCGGCCGCCGCCGGGACTCGGCGCAGCCGCGGCCGACGTACTCCCCGAGCACGCCGAGCATGAGCACCTGAACACCGCTCAACGCGAGGAGCACAGCCGCACAGCGCTTCTCGCGGTCGGCGAGCGCCGCGAGCACGCCCGCGAGTCCGGTGACGAGCAGGCCGAGGTAGATCGCCGGGCGGAGCGGCTTGTCGTTGAACGCGGTCAGCCCGTCGATGCCGTGATCGACCAGGTCCGCCAGTCGCCACCGCGACTCACCGGTCTCGCGCGGCACGTTGCGGTAGGTGACCCAGCCGGTGTCGAAACCGATCCAGGCGAACAGCCCCTTGGAGAAGCGGTGGTGCTCGGGCAGGGACAGCAGCGCGTCGGCCGCGCGCCGCGACAGCACCCGGAAGTCCCCGGCACCGTCCTGCAACGGCACGTCCAGCCACCGGCTCGCCAGCCGGTAGTAGGCGCGCGACGAGGCGGTCCGCCAGGCCCGTTCACCGGAGCGGCTGCGCCGGGCGACGACCTGGTCGTAGCCGGTGTCGAGCAGCACCAGCATCCGCGGAAGCAGGCGCGGTGGGTGCTGCAGGTCGGCGTCGAGCAGCGCCACCCGGTGGCCGCGGGCGTCCCGGAGCCCGCAGAGCATCGCGGCTTCCTTGCCGAAGTTGCGGCTCAACGACACGTAGCGGAACCGCGGGTCGTGCTCGCTGAGGCGCCGAGCCTCGGACAACGTGCGATCGGTGCTGCCGTCGTCGACCAGGATCACCTCGTAATCCCGGACGTGTCCGGACAGCGCCTCGACCAGCGCGTCGTGCAGCCGTTGCAGTCCGTGCTCCTCGTTGAAGCACGGCACGACGATCGACAGGTGCATGGTGCAGTTCTCATCCGTCTCGGGGCCGGCGGCCCGCGCCCCCGGATTTCCCGGAAACCGCTGCGGGCCTTGCTGGATCGCCCCGAACCATGCCCGCCCTGTCTCTTATACCCATCTGACGCGG
>NZ_SMLA01000057.1:0-40096 GCF_004349225.1 Saccharopolyspora karakumensis | reverse complement strand
GGGAAAGGGCGGTGGTTGACGGCGGGATGGGGGACTGGTTGAGTGCGTGGCGTGTTGAAGCGCGCGTTCATCGGCCGACGGGGTCACATCGACCTGCACCGCGTCGCCAGCGCGCTCTGTTCGTGTTCTTCGTGTTGATCGATCTCATCCGCTTCCCGGGTTGATCGCGGCGTCCTCGCGCGCCTGCGTCCCGGGGTTCGCTCACGATCTCCGAAGGACTTCACGTGTTCGCCGTTCCGCCCAACACCCTTGCCGCGCCCGCTGACCTGAGCATCGCGCACCCGGCCCGCGTCGCCCGGGAGTTCGCCGCCGACCGCGAATCCTGGGCGCACCTGCTGCGCTACGACGCCGATGAGCGCTGGGCCGGGCTGCTCGCCCGCACCGACGCCTACGAGGCGTGGTTGCTGAGCTGGCTGCCCGGCCAGCACACCGATCTGCACGACCACGGCGGCGCCACCGGTGCTTTCACCGTCGTGCAGGGGAATCTGACCGAACGGGTCGCCAGGCCGGGCAACTCCGAGGTGCTGCACTCGCTGACCACCGGCCAGTCCCGGGTCTTCGGCCCGAACTACGCCCACCAGGTCAGCAACCTCGGCGTCGACCCGGCGGTGACCATCCACGTCTACCGCCCGCAGCGGGCGAACCGCACGATCCGCGGCTGATCCGCTCAGGACCGCCGCAGAACGTGCTCGGGCACGGGCAGTTCCGCGATCAGGTCCGCTGAAGGCACCGGCGTGCCCCAGCTCTGATGCAGCGGGAGCACCCCGGCCCACGCCTCGTGCGCCGCGACGTCCTCGGCGTCGTCGCCCGGATCGCCGGTGCGGACCTTCACCGCGGCCTCGGTGAGGTCCAGCGCCAGGACGGCGGTGGCGGCGAGCTCCTTCCTGTTGGGCCGGCGCGCGTGATCCCACGATCCCGGCGCGAGCTGCTCGGTGATCACCCGCAGCCCTTCCCAGCGCTCGGCGGGGTCCTCGACGTGCCGGATGCGTCCGTGGATCACCGCCGACCGGTAGTTGATCGAGTGGTGCATCATCGAGCGCGAGTAGACGACGCCGTCCACGTGGGTCACCGACACGCACACCTCGCCGGCTTCTCGGAGGCTGCGCGCCCCGGTCGATCCGTGCAGGTAGAGCGTGTCGCCGCGACGCCCGTAGCCGGTGGGCAGCACGCGCGGCGAACCGTCGACGACCACCGCCAGGTGGCAGACCAGCCCGGCGTCGAGGGTCGCGTGGAGCTCGGCGCGGTCGGTGCGCGCCCGCTTGGCACCTCGGCGGATGGTGGACCGTTCGGTGGGGGAGAGCTGCGAAGTCACGACCCCAGCCTCGCCTGACAAGTGGCATCATCGAAGTGCCAATCAGGGAGAATTCCGAAATGCCACATGACGTGCCCGCGGCCAGCTCACCGCTGCTGGAACTGGCCATCGACCTGCACCGGGACGGCGATCTGCCGCTCGCGGTGCAACTGGCCGACGCGTTGCGGCACGCGGCCACCATCGGCCAGCTGCGCGGCGGCGACCGGTTGCCCTCGACGCGCGCGCTGGCCCGGCACCTGGCCGTCAGCCGCACCGTGACCGCCGCCGCCTACGAGCAGCTGCACGCCGAGGGCTGGATCGTCGGGCGGCGCGGCTCGGGCACCTACGTCACCACCAGCCCGCCTGGCGCGCGCAGCGACGCCGTGCCGCCACCGGTGCTGCAGCACCGGCACGCCGAACGCCCGATGATCGTCCTGGTGCCCGGGGTCCCGTGGGCCGACGGCATCGACCGCGCCACCTGGCGACGGGCGTGGCGCGCCGCCGCCGACACCGCACCCGACCTGCGCCCGCAGCGGGCCGGACTGCTCAGCTACCGCGAGGCGGTCGTGGAACACCTGCTGCGGCACCGGGGTCTGGTCGTCGGCGGGTGGACGCCGGAGAACGTGCTGGCCACCGGCGGCACCAGCACCGCGCTCGGTGAACTCGCCGCCGCCGTGCTGCCGCGCGGGGGGAAGGTCGCCGTCGAGGAACCCGGTTACCAGCGCGCGGTCGGCGCGCTGAAGACCGCCGGCATCGAGGTCGTGCCCGCACCGGTCGACGACTCCGGGCTCGTGGTCGACGACGTCCCGAGCGACGTGGCGGCCGTCTACTGCTCACCGGCGCACCAGTTCCCGATCGGTGGGAGGCTCCCGGCCGAACGACGCATCGCGCTCATCGAACGCGCCCGCTCCGAGGGCTGGCTGATCGTCGAGGACGACTACGACGGCGAACTCCGCTACGACGTCGCGCCGCTGCCGGTGCTGGCCTCGATGGCCCCGGACGTCGTCGTGCACCTGGGCACCACCAGCAAGATCCTCACCCCGACGCTCGGGGTCGGATGGATGCTGGCCGCCGAGAAGATCACCACCGCCGTGCAGCGGCACCGCGAGCGCATCGGCGCCGGCCCGGCCGCCGCCGGGCAGCGCGTGCTGGTGGAACTCGCCCGCCACGGAGACCTCGGCAGGCACCTGCGCCGGTTGCGGCGGGAGCTGTCGCAGCGCCGCGCGATCGTCGTCGAACACCTCGCCGCCGGAGGGGTGAGCGTCTTCGGCGACCGCGCGGGCGCCCACGTCGTGCTGCCGCTGCCGGACGCCGAGACCGAGCAGCGCGTCGTCGACGAAGCGGCGGAGCGAGGAATCGTCCTCGACGGGCTGCGACGGCACCACGACGGTCCGCAGCGGTGGCACGGACTCGCCCTCGGCTACGCCGCCTGCACCCGCGATGAGCTGGAAGCCGCGCTGCCCGTCGTGGCGAGGTTGTGCCGGACCGGCGCGTGACCGCATCGTGTCGCAGGCGGTAGGGCTTCGTAGAACGACGCGTCCTCGCGCGAGGTATGGTCCGGCGCATGACTTCGCGCAAGACCCGGGTGGCCGTCGTCTTCGGCGGGCGCAGCACCGAGCACGGCATCTCCTGCGTGTCCGGCGGTAGCGTGCTCGCCCACCTGGACCAGGACCGTTTCGAGATCGTGCCGGTCGGCATCACCCAGGAAGGCGCCTGGGTGCTCGGCACCGACGACCCGAAGCAGCTGGAGATCCGGGACCGCAAGGAACCCCAGGTCGTCTCCGGCACCGCGCTGACCCTGCCGGGCGACCCGACCCGCCAGGAACTGGTGCTGCTCGAACCGGGGAAGGGCGGCGAGGTCCTCTCGGGCGTCGACGTCGTCTTCCCGGTGCTGCACGGCGCCTTCGGCGAGGACGGCACCATCCAGGGACTGCTGGAGATGGCCGACGTGCCCTACGTGGGTCCGGGCGTGCTCTCCAGCGCGGTGTCGATGGACAAGGAGTACACCAAGAAGCTGCTCGCGGCCGAAGGCATCGAGGTCGGCACCTACGAGGTGCTGCGCCGGGGCCAGGAGGCGCTGACCGAGGCGCAGCGCGACCGGCTCACCCTGCCGGTGTTCGTCAAGCCCGCGCGCGCCGGTTCGTCGCTGGGCATCACCAAGGTCACCGACTGGGCCGACCTGGACGAGGCGATCGCCGAAGCCCGCCGCACCGACCCGAAGGTCATCATCGAGACCGGTGTGGTCGGGCGCGAGATCGAGTGCGGAGTCCTGGAGTTCCCCGACGGCCGCGTCGAGGCGTCGCAGCCCGCCGAGCTGCGTGTCACCGGTGAGAGTGATTGGTACGACTACGAGTCGAAGTACCTCGACGACGTCACCGAGTTCGACCTTCCCGCCAAGATCAGCGACGAGCACACCGCCGAGCTGCGCGACATGGCGGTGCGCGCCTTCGCCGCACTGGAGTGCCAGGGGCTCGCCCGCGTCGACTTCTTCCTGTCCGACGGGGGAAAGCTGGTCATCAACGAGGTCAACACGATGCCGGGCTTCACCCCGATCTCGCTGTACCCGCGGATGTGGGCGCACAGCGGCATCGACTACCCGGCGCTGCTGACCACGCTGGTCGACACGGCGCTGGCGCGCGGCACCGGCTTGCGCTGAACCAACGCGAGAAGGCCGTCCTCCACTTCGGTGGGGGACGGCCTTCTCGCGTCTTGAGCTAATCCCCGATTTCCACTGAGATCGCGTCACCACCCGGGGGTCAGGTCCCGGACTTCCACTGAGATCCGGTTCCCGGTGCGCGGAGTCCGCGGAGGCGCTCAGGTTCTGCCGCCCGCACCGGCGGGCGAGCTCCTACGGGAAGACCGGTTGCTTGGGGAGCTTCCCGCCGACCAGCTTCGACAGGTCCTGCAGCGGGCCCGTTCCGATGTCGGCCGGGGCGCTCAGCGCCACGTAGACCGGCCGGTCCACGGCCAGCCACGAGGAATCGCCGCCCTGGTTGATCTCCAGCCAGCTGACCCCGGAGACGTCCATCAGCTGCGAGGTCGGGGTCAGCTCGGCGGGCGCGTCGATGCCGCAGCGCACGGTCACCGGGTCGTGCTCGGCGTCGCCCCAGGCGACGGTCGCCGCCGGTGCGGGCTGGGCCAGGGGCCTGCGCGGCACCTGGGCCCCACCGACCGACAGCTGCGCGGGCAGCGCGGACATCACCGCCGCGCACTCCGGGGACTGCGCCTCGGGTGCCGGGATCGGCGCCGCCGCCAGCGGACCCGTGCGCCGGGCGGCCTCGGCGGCCGCGGTCTCCTGCCGGAGCCGGTGCTCGCCGTACCAGCCGTAGACGCCGACACCGGCCACGCCCACGGCCAGCAGCACGCCGAGCGCGATCGCGATGATCAGAACCGGCTTGGGAACGCCGGAATCCTCGTGCTCAACCACGTCGCCCATCACAGCACCACGCCGTGACCCGGCCCGAACAGGGGTTCCTCAGAGGTGAACCACCGGACACGTCAGCGTGCGCGTGATGCCCTCGACGTTCTGGATCCTCGCGACGACCATCTTGCCGAGCAGGTCGACGTTCTCGGCCTCGGCGCGCACGATGACGTCGTAGGGACCGGTGACGTCCTCGGCGCTGATGACGCCTTCGGACCCTGCGATCTCGCCGGCGACGGCGGCTGCTTTGCCGACCTCTGTCTGGATGAGGATGTATGCCTGTACCACGGCGTGCCCCTTCGTCTAGCCCATGTGCTCGGGGTAGGAAACTGGCAGAAAGCTACCCCATCTGACCGAGCTGATGCTCAAGGAAGGAAGGTCCCAGTTGGGTCCTGACTCGTCCCAGGAACCACAGACCATTTCCCAGGTGGGTGAGTTCAATCTCATCGATCGAGTGACAGCTGGTCGTCATCAGTCGCCGGGCACGCTCCTCGGCCCGGGTGACGACGCCGCCGTGCTGGCCGCTCCCGACGGTCGCGTGGTCGCCAGCACCGATGTGCTGGTGGAACAGGTCCACTTCCGCTTCGACTGGTCCACACCGCACCAGGTGGGCCGCAAAGCGGTCGCGGTGAACCTCTCCGACATCAACGCCATGGGCGCGGTGCCCACGGGTCTGCTGGTCGGTCTCGGCTGCCCGCCCGACACGCCCGCGTCCGTGGTCGACGAGCTCGCCGACGGACTGTGGGAAGAGGCGCAGCAGGCCGGGATCGGGATCGTCGGCGGTGACATGGTGTCCTCGCCGTCGTTGACGATCTCCATCACAGCCCTCGGCGACCTGCAGGGCCGCGAACCCGTCACCCGTTCCGGCGCGCGTCCGGGCGATGTCGTCGCGGTGGCGGGCCGGCTCGGCTGGTCGGCCGCCGGGTTAGCCGTCCTGGGGCGCGGGTTCCGCTCCCCGGTCGCCGTCGTCGGCGCGCACCGCGTGCCCGAACCGCCCTACGGCGCCGGACCGCAGGCCGCGGTCGCCGGTGCCACGTCCATGGTGGACACCTCCGACGGTCTGCTGGCCGACCTGGGGCACATCGCCACCGCCTCGAAGGTGGCCGTCGACCTCCGCCTGGAGCAGGTCGAGGTCCCGCAGCGGCTCACCGAGGTCGCCTCCGCCCTCGGGGCCGACGCCCGCCACTGGGTGCTCACCGGTGGCGAGGACCAGGCCCTGATCGCGACCTTCCCCGCCAACCGCCCGCTGCCGCCGGGCTTCCGCGAGATCGGCGTGGTCGCCGAAGGTTCGGGCGTGACCATCGACGGCAAGGACTACGAAGGCCCGACCGGCTGGGAGCACTGGCGGTAGGAGCGCACGAAGGAGGACGCCCCCCGGATGAACCAGGGGGCGTCCTCGAATGTGGTGGGTTCGGCGCAGTCAGCTCGCCGGTGCCGCTGCGGGGGCGTCCTGCATCAGCGGCTTCCTCGCGGTCTCCTTCATGAGCAGGATCGGCACCAGGGCGATCAGTGCCGCGCCCATCAGGTAGAAGGCGGGGAAGTAGCTGTTGCCGGTGTTGGTCACGACGGCGTCGTTGACCAGTGGCGCAGTGCCACCGAAGACGGCAGTGGAGATGTTATAGCCGACCGAGAACGCCGCGTAGCGGACCTTGGTCGGGAACATCGCCGGCAGCGTCGCGGCCAGCGGCCCGATCAGCTGCACGTGACCGACGGCCAGCAGCGCCAGACCGAGGACGGTGGTCAGCACCGTTCCCTGGCCGATCAGCCAGAACGCGGGGACCGGCAGCACCAGGAAGCAGATGGCCGCCGAGATGAACAGTGGTTTCCGGCCGATGCGGTCCGACAGCGCGCCGATGGGCGTGATGATGCACATCATGAACGCGACCGTCAGCAGCAGCGGGATCAGCACCTGGTGCTCCTGCCCGTCGGGCACGTTGAGCGTGTCCGAGAGGTAGGTCTCCATGTAGGTCAGGATCGTGTAGTTGGCGACGTTGATCAGGATCACGATGCCCATGAGGATCAGCAGCTGGCGCCACCACTCGCGGATGAGGTCCCGCAGCGGGGACTTGGCGACCTGGTGGGTGTTCTCCAGCTGCTTGAACGCCGGGGTGTCCTCCAGCCTGGACCGCAGGTACAGACCGACGCCGCCGAGCGGACCGGCGATCAGGAACGGAATGCGCCAGCCCCACGTCTCCATGGACGTGCTGTCCAGCGTGAGGATCAGGATGGTCGGCACCAGCGCGCCGAGTCCGAATCCGACGAGCGTGCCGAATTCGAGCCAACTGCCCCAGAAGCCGCGCTTGCGGTCGGGGGCGTACTCGGCGATGTAGGTCGCCGCGCCTCCGTATTCGCCACCGGTGGAGAAGCCCTGCAGCAACCGGCACAGCAGCAGCAGCATCGGTGCGAAGATGCCGATGGCGCCGTAGGTCGGCAGCAGGCCGATGACGAATGTCGAGCCCGACATCAGCAGAATCGTCACCGCGAGGACCTTCTGCCTGCCGATCCGGTCGCCGAGCGGGCCGAAGAACAGGCTGCCCAGCGGGCGGAACAGGAAGGAGATGGCGAAGACGCCGAACGCGGAGATGGTCTCCCACGGGCCGGGGAAGAACTGGTGACCGACATATGCGGCCACGTACGCGTAGACGCCGAAGTCGTACCACTCCGTGCAGTTACCGATTGCGGCTGCGCCGACCGCTCGACGCAGCAACGACTTCTGCTCGGCCTCTGATTCGGCGGTTTCCTGAGAAGTCATGAGATGCGGCCCACCTCCGGGTGTTGTCTCCACGGCCGTGGTCGTTTTGGAACTTCGCCAGAACCTAGCCGAGTGGCCAGGGGGAGGCCACCAAAAGCGCGACATCGAGCATTCCCACGTTATTTGCTTTATGGGCCACCGCACGTTCGAAGTGCCGAAAACCGCTCCCGCAGTGTCACTGATTTGACGAGTTCGTTTCCGCGATGACGGGCGAAAATGGCTCTTTCGGAGTAGTTCCGATTACGCATGTGGGCAAGGTCGCGATCACCGTTACGTCATCGGTATGTGACGTGTGCCACTGAGGGGTGGTTGTGGGGTTGTGCGTGAGGCCGCCGATGTCGATCGCTAATCTGCTCGGCATGGCAGCACGTCCCCTGCACGAAACCGTCGAAGCCGGCTGGGCGGAGGCGCTCGCGCCGGTCGCGGATCAGATCGCGTCGATGGGCGCCTTCCTGCGTTCCGAGGTCGCCGAAGGCCGCACCTACCTGCCGGCGCCGGAGAACGTGCTGCGCGCCTTCCAGCAGCCGTTCCACGACGTGCGCGTGCTCATCGTCGGCCAGGACCCGTACCCGACGCCCGGTCATCCGGTGGGGCTGAGCTTCTCGGTCGCCCAGGGTGTGGCGCCGCCGCGCAGCCTGGTCAACATCTTCCGCGAGTACAGCGAGGACCTCGGTCACCCGAAGCCCTCCAGCGGCGACCTCACGCCGTGGACCGAACGCGGCGTCCTGCTGCTCAACCGCGCCCTCACGGTCAGCCCCGGCAAGCCCGGCTCGCACCGCGGCAAGGGCTGGGAGCAGGTCACCGCGCAGGCGATCAAGGCCCTGGCCGCTCGCGACGAGCCGCTGGTGGCGATCCTGTGGGGACGAGACGCCCGCGACCTGCGGCCGCTCATGCCCGGCGTGGAGTGCGTCGAGTCGCCCCACCCGAGCCCGATGTCGGCCGACCGCGGGTTCTTCGGCTCGAAGCCCTTCAGCCGAGCCAACGAGGTCTTGCAGCGCAAGGGCTGGGACCCGATCGACTGGAAGCTGCCGTAGCTTCTTGAACTTGCAGTGGTCTTGTTGCAGCGGTGCGGGTGGCGGAACCTCAGAGCCTTCTGGCTCCGGGATCCGAGACTGATGTGCCGATACACGGCGCTTCGGCTGTCCTCCCCAGAAGACGTCTGAGAACCCGCGGCGGTGCCGGTTGCTCTGGTGGGGCACAGATGAAGCGCCTGCCGACGCTTGCCTGACGTGCTCGTCTCCTGGTCCTGAACAGCAGAAAGCCCCGAGGTACTGCCACCTCGGGGCTCCTAGCTAAGAACACATCCTCAGCCGCGGGCGACCTTGCCTGCCTTCATGCAGGAGGTGCACACGTTCATGCGCTTGCGCTGGGACAGACCGATCTTGGCGTGCACGGTCTGAATGTTCGGGTTCCACCGGCGCTTGGTCTTCCGGTGGGAGTGCGAGACCGAGTTGCCGAAGCCTGGTCCCTTGCCACAGACGTCGCAGACGGCAGCCACGTCAGACACCCCTTACTTTGCTTGACGGTTACAGCGATGAGAGCTCCGCTGTCGTGCCACACCGAATCGGAGAGGCATTTCGGGAGCGCTTCCTGCTCACCGCCGTGCGGCGGACTGAGCCCGGAGAACCCGGTTGCCCGGGGTCATCGCCACCCTGGGACCCGATGAGTCTAGCCCACGGCCACCGGCTGCTCCCGAGCCGGGGGCCGATGTGCGGCGGAGCACCGTGACGGCGCCGCCTGCGGATAGTCTCGGCTGCGACCGATCCTAACGTGCGTGGGAGGTTCCCGGGTGTTGCGGACGCTGAACGCGGCGACTGCCCGCCGCTGGGCGGACCTGGCCATGTCGGCGCTGTCGGCCGAGCGCGAGGCGATCGACCGGATCAACGTCTACCCGGTCGCCGACGGCGACACCGGGACGAACCTGCTGCAGACCGTGCGCGCGGCGGTGCGCACCCTCGACGAGACCGCCCCGGACACCCTCGGCGGCGTGTTCGCCGCGCTGGCCAAAGGCGCCCTCGGCGGCGCCTGCGGGAACTCCGGGATGCTGTTGTCGCAGGCCATCAGGGGTGTGGCCGAGGAGCTGCGGGATGCCGAGACCGCGGACGGGGTGGCGTGGCGGGAGGCCCTGCGGCGGGCCGACGAGCTGGCCTGGCAGGCCGTCGCCGAGCCGCAGGAGGGAACCGTGCTGTCGGTGCTGCGCGCCGCCGCCCGCGGTGCTCAGGACTCCGACGACCTCGCCGACGTGGTGCGCTCCTCGACGCGGGCGGCGATCGACGCGCTGGCCGCGACCCCCGCGCAGCTGCCGGTGCTCTCGGAAGCGGGCGTCGTCGACGCGGGCGGGCGAGGTCTGGTGATCCTGCTCGACGCGCTGCACGCGGTGGTCGTCGACGGCGAGTGGCTGGCCCCGAACTCGCCGGTGCCCGCCGAGTCGGACCTGCTGGAGCACGAGTCGAGCTTCGACTACGAGGTCATGTACCTGCTGGCCGACACCGACGCGGAGCGGGCGGAGTCGCTGCGCGGGCGGCTGGGAGGGCTGGGCGACTGCGTGTCGGTCGTCGGTGACGGCGCCGACGCCTGGGCGGTGCACGTGCACTGCGACGACATCGGGGGAGTGATCGAGGCGGGCGTGGAGACCGGCCGGGTGCACCGGATCAAGGTGACGCGCTTCGCCGACCAGCAGGCCGCCTACGCCCGCGACGTGGCGGTGCTGGCGTGCGTGCCGGGGGACGTGCTCGGCGAGGTCTTCGCCGCCGAAGGTGCCGACGTGCTGGTCACCGGCTCGATCCCGGTCCCGGCGGAGCTGCGGGAGGCGATCGTCGGCACCGGAGCCGCTCACGTGGTCGTGCTGCCCAACGACCTGGACACGGCCCTGGTCGTGGAGCGAGCGGTGGCAGGCCGGTCCGGTGAGGGACCGGAGGTCGTGGTGGTGCCGACGGCGTCGCCGGTGCAGGGGCTGGCCGCGCTGGCGGTGCACGATCCGCACCGCCGCCGCGCCGACGACCAGGTCGCGATGGCCGAGGCCTCTGCGGCGACCCGTCGGGGTGAGCTCTACGTCGCCGACGCCGAAGCGCTGACCTGGGTCGGCCGGTGCCGTCCCGGCGACATCCTCGGCCTGATCGACGGGGAGGTCGTGCTCATCGGCGAAGACCTGACCACCACCGCGCGGGAGCTGCTGACCCGGATGCTCACCGCCGGCGGCGAGCTGTTCACCGCGCTCATCGGCGACAACACCCCGCCCGAGCTGCCCGGGGAGCTGTCGGCTCACCTGCGTCGCGCCCACCCCGAGGTGGAGATGGCCAGCTACCCGGCGGGCGCCTTGGACTCGCTGCTGCTGATCGGCATCGAGTAGTTCCGCACTGCCTGAGGGGGGCCTCCTGGTTCCCCTGATTCGTCGTGCCCGGTTCCGAGATGAATCGGATGGTGCTAGTTTCATTGGCACCATGTTGCTCACGTTGGACATCGAGGACGGGCGGCCGCTGCACGAGCAGGCCGCCGATGCGATCCGGCGCGCCATCGCCGACGGGGAGGTCGAGCCGGGTGACCGGCTGCCGCCCGCCCGCGACCTGGCCGACGCGATGAGCATCAACGCCAACACCGTGCTGCGCGCGCTGCGCGAACTGCGCGCCGAGGGGCTGCTGGAGTTCCGCCGCGGCCGAGGGGTGACCGTGCTGCGGCGTCCCGACCCGGAGACGGGGCTGCGCGCCCAGGTGCGGGACCTGGTGGCCGAGGCGCGGCGCCGGGGCTTCACCACCGCCGACCTGGTGCGGTGGATCGAGGAGGAATCGTGAACCACCGCAAGGCATTCCTGGTCCTGTCGATCGCGTGGACGGTGCTGGTGACCGCCGCGCTGGTCTTGCCGATGATCCTGCTGCGCGGACGGCTCCCGGACCCGATCGCCACCCACTTCAGCGGCGCCGGCGTGCCCGACGGATCCACGTCCCTGGCGACGTTCCCGCTGGTCGTGCTGCCGGGGTGGGTGCTGTTCGCGGTGTTCGCGGTCGTCGCGGGAGCGATGGGCGAACGCCGGGTGCACCGGGCGGGTTCGGCGGCGGTCCTGGGTGCGGTGGCCGCCTTCTTCGGGGGCATCACGGCCTCGACGCTGTGGACGAACCTCGACCACACCGCCTGGCAGGACGCCCGCTTGCCGATGTGGCACGTGCTCCCGGTGCTGGTGGGGGCGGCGGTGGCGGGCTTCGCCGGCTGGCTGGTCGGCAACCGAGGGCCTGACGAGCCCGGAGCCGAAACCGGCGAGACCGAGGGCGCCGCCGGGCTCGACCTCGAACCTGGACGCCGAGCGGTGTGGATCTCCTCGGTGTCCAGCCGGGTCCTCGTGGTCGTCGGAGCCGCCGGGGTGCTGGTGGGCGTCGGGATGCTCGTCCTGACCGGCTGGCAGGTCGCGCTGCCCGCGCTTCTCGGGGGAATCGTCGTGTCAGCGCTGTCGACGGTGCGGATCCGCGTCGACGAGCAGGGCGTGCGCGCCGCGTTCGGCCCGCAGCGCTTCCCGGTTCGCCGGATCCGGCTGGAGCAGATCAGCAGCGCGCGAGTCGCCCGCCACCGCGCCCTGGAGGTCGGCGGCTGGGGCTATCGGGTCCTTCCCGCCACCACCGCGATCATGCTGCGCGGCGGCGAATGCCTGGTGCTGCGCCTGAACTCCGGGCGCGACTTCGTCATCAGCGTGGACAAGCCCGATCGCGGGGCGGATCTGGTCAACGCGCTGCTCGCCGAGCGCTCGGCGATGTGAGCGGGGGAACCTCCCCGTCACGCCCGCGCGTCGTCCCGGGTGGTCGGCGGTGCTCACCGGCGGTGCCGCTAACCTCGAAGCGAGTCAAGTGACGCGGGAGACAGCAGTGCGCATCCGGAGCCGGTACGTGTGGTTGATCGCCGGCTGGACGCTGTCCGTGGCCGTGCTGATGGTCGCCGTGCCCATGCTGGTGGGCGCGCGGCTGCCCGAACCCATCGCCGTGGAGTGGACCTCCACCGGATCACCCGAGAGTTCGAGCTCGCTGCGCGATTTCCTGGTCGGCAAGCTGGTGTGGTGGCTGGTGGTCGCCGCGGTGTGGAGCGCGCTGCTGCTGCGCGGGGTGCTGCGCGAGCGCGCCACCGCGCTGGCCGCGGCCGTGATGGCGGTGTTCGGCTGGGTGATGCTGGGGACCGTCGTGCTGACCACGATGGCCAACCTGGACGCGCCGGACTTCCGCGACGCCACCGAGCTGTCCGGCGAGGGCTGGCTGCTGCTCGGCGCGCTGCCGGTGGCGTGGGTCGGCTGGCGGGTCGGCGGCCGGGAAACCGTCGGTGCCGCCGAGTAGCTTGCGGTGCCATCCGAGTACGCAGGCGGAGGACTTGCAGTGACCACATTGGACGCGAAGCTCGACCGGTTGTTGGGTGCCAAGACCGGCAAGGCGCTCGAGTCTGCGCTGGGACTGGTCACCGTCGGCGATCTGCTGCGGCACTACCCGCGCCGCTACGCCGAGCGCGGAGAGCTGACCGCGATCGCCGGGCTGGAGCTCGGCGAGCACGCGACCGTGCTGGCCAAGGTCGAGCGGGTCACCAAGCGCACGATGAAGTCCCGTCGCGGCACGATCGTCGAGGCCCGCATCACCGACGGGCACCGGTCGCTGTCGTGCACGTTCTTCAACCAGGCGTGGCGCGAGCGGGAGCTGATCCCCGGCAAGCGCGGCATGTTCGCGGGCAAGGTCACCGCCTTCCGCGAACAGCTCCAGCTCGCGCATCCCGAGTACCAGCTGTTCGACTCGGAGGCCACCGACGTCGGCGCCGTCGCCGAGGAGTTCGCGAGCGCGCTGCTGCCGGTCTACCCGTCGGCGCAGGGGTTGCCGTCGTGGTCGATCGCGCGCTGCGTGAAGCAGGTGCTGGACGTGTGGGACGGCACCGACGACCCGCTGCCCACCGAGCTGCGCGAGCGCCTGGGCATGTCGGTGCTGGAGGAGGCGCTGCGCAAGATCCACCTGCCGCAGAACTTCGGTGAGGTCGCCGCGGCGCAGGACCGGCTCAAGTGGGACGAGGCGCTGGCCGTGCAGCTCACGCTGGCGCAGCGGCGCAGCAACACCAAGTCGCATCCGGCGCCGGTGTGCGAGCGCCGCGACGACGGGGTGCGGGTGGCCTTCGACGAGCGGATGCCGTTCGAGCTGACCAAGGGTCAGCAGGAGATCGGCGAGCAGATCGCCACCGACCTCGGCACCGAGCACCCGATGAACCGCCTGGTCCAGGGCGAGGTGGGCAGCGGCAAGACGGTGGTCGCGCTGCGCGCGATGCTGCAGGTGGTCGACGCCGGGCGGCAGGCGGCGATGCTCGCGCCCACCGAGGTCCTGGCCGCGCAGCACGCGCGTTCGCTGCGCGAACTGCTCGGCGACCTGGCCATGGCCGGGGAGCTGGGCGGGGCGGAGAACGCGACGCGGGTGACGCTGCTGACCGGTTCGCTCAACACCGCGCAGCGGCGCAAGGCGATGCTGGAGGCGGCCTCCGGTGAGGCGGGGATCGTCGTCGGCACGCACGCGTTGATCCAGGACAAGGTGTCCTTCGCCGATCTCGGGCTGGTGGTGGTCGACGAGCAGCACCGCTTCGGCGTCGAGCAGCGCGATGCCCTGCGCGCCCGCGCGGGCGAGGAGACCGCGCCGCACGTGCTGGTGATGACGGCGACGCCGATCCCGCGCACGGTGGCGATGACGGTTTACGGCGATCTGGAGACCTCGGCGCTGCGCGAGCTCCCGCAGGGTCGTTCCCCGATCAGCACCAGCGTGGTGCCGGTGGCGGAGAAGCCCGCGTG
Source organism: Saccharopolyspora karakumensis (assembly GCF_004349225.1). Classification (NCBI taxonomy): domain Bacteria; kingdom Bacillati; phylum Actinomycetota; class Actinomycetes; order Pseudonocardiales; family Pseudonocardiaceae; genus Saccharopolyspora; species Saccharopolyspora karakumensis. The sequence continues at coordinate 25,851 of NZ_SMLA01000057.1, read as the reverse complement.
GCTGGACCGGGCGTGGGCGCGCATCCACGAGGAGGTCGCCGCCGGGCACCAGGTGTACGTGGTGTGCCCGCGCATCGGTGACGACGAGGAGAGCACGGGCAAGGGCAAGAAGTCGAAGAAGTCCACTGTGGATGACGGTGATGGCGAGGAGCCGCCGCCGGACGACGGTGGTGAGCAGCGGCGCCCGCCGGTCGCGGTGATCGACGTCGCCGAGCAGCTGGCGGCCGGGCCGCTGTCGGGTCTGCGGCTGGGGATCCTGCACGGCAGGCTGGCCGCCGACGACAAGGACGCGGTGATGCGCGCCTTCGCCGCGGGCGAGCTGGACGTGCTGGTGGCGACCACGGTGATCGAGGTCGGCGTCAACGTTCCCAACGCGACGGTCATGGTGATCATGGATGCGGACCGGTTCGGCGTCTCGCAGCTGCACCAGCTGCGCGGCCGGGTCGGCCGGGGTAGCGCGCCGGGTCTGTGCCTGCTGGTCACCGAGGCCATGGGCGGCACCACGACGCGCGAGCGGCTGGACGCGGTCGCCTCCACCACCGACGGTTTCGAGCTGGCGCGGCTGGACCTGGAGCTGCGCCGGGAGGGCGACGTCCTGGGAGCGGCGCAGTCGGGTCGCAAGTCCGGGCTGAAGATGTTGTCGTTGTTGCGCGACGAGGACGTGATCGCTCAGGCGCGCGAGGAGGCGGACCGCTTCGTCGCCGCGGATCCGGCGCTGCGGGAGCACCCGGGGTTGGCCCGGATGGTCGCCGAGGTCGTCGACGAGGAGCGCGCGGAGTACCTCGAAAAGTCGTGATCGTCTTCCGGTAGGACGTGAATTTCCCGGATGCTGGGCACCTTTGGCCCGAACCGACCGGGCAAATGCGACACGGCCCCCGGCCGGTTCGGACCCGAACCGCCCCATGGCGTCGCCCGGATGGCCGCGAGGTGACCTCCAGGCTTCGAATAGACGATCGAAAGTTCTGCGGACGGAAAGAAGTCATGATTTTCTTCCCGCTACAGCTTGTGCGCGTCACGCGTTTGGGCTGGTCATGAGGGGTGTCGAGGTCTTCGTCACCTGACAGGTTCTCCCGTTAAGGGGAATTTTCGCGGTAGTGTCACTCACACCGACCGACGCCTGTTATCCGAGGGAGCCGGCATGTTCCGCAAGGTGCTCGTCGCCAACCGCGGCGAGATCGCGATTCGCGCTTTTCGCGCCGCCTACGAGCTGGGAGCGGGGACCGTCGCGGTCTTCCCGCACGAAGATCGCAACTCGCTGCACCGCCTGAAAGCCGATGAGTCGTACGAGATCGGCGAACCCGGCCACCCGGTCCGGGCCTACCTGTCCGTCGACGAGATCATCCAGGCCGCGCGCCAGGCGGGAGCCGACGCGGTCTACCCGGGCTACGGCTTCCTCTCCGAGAACCCAGAGCTGGCGGGTGCGTGCCGCGAAGCGGGCATCACGTTCGTGGGCCCGCGCCAGGAGATCCTGGAGATGACCGGCAACAAGGCCACCGCCGTGGCCGCCGCGCGCGAAGCCGGCGTGCCGGTGCTGGACTCCTCGTCCCCGTCCCAGGACATCGACGAGCTGCTGGCCGCCTCCGAGCAGATGACCTTCCCGGTCTTCGTCAAGGCCGTCGCCGGTGGTGGCGGTCGCGGCATGCGCCGCGTCGACGACCCCTCCGGGCTGCGCGAGGCGCTCGAAGCCGCCATGCGCGAAGCCGAGTCCGCCTTCGGCGACCCGACGGTGTTCCTGGAGCAGGCCGTGGTCAACCCGCGGCACATCGAGGTCCAGATCCTCGCCGACAGCCACGGCAACGTCGTGCACCTCTTCGAGCGCGACTGCTCGGTGCAGCGACGCCACCAGAAGGTCATCGAGATCGCCCCGGCCCCGAACCTCGACCCGCAGCTGCGGGAGCGGATCTGCGCCGACGCGGTCGCCTTCGCCCGCAAGATCGGCTACGTCAACGCCGGAACCGTCGAGTTCCTCGTCGACGAGCGCGGCAACCACGTGTTCATCGAGATGAACCCGCGCATCCAGGTCGAGCACACGGTCACCGAAGAGGTCACCGACGCCGACCTGGTCCAGTCGCAGCTGCGCATCGCCGGTGGCGCGTCGCTGGAGGACCTGGGCATGACCCAGGACACGATCCAGCTGCGCGGTGCCGCCCTGCAGTGCCGCATCACCACCGAGGACCCGGCCAACGGGTTCCGCCCCGACACCGGCATGATCAGCGCCTACCGCTCGCCGGGCGGCGCGGGCATCCGCCTCGACGGCGGCACCGCCTTCGCCGGCACCAGCATCAGCGCGCACTTCGACTCGATGCTGGTCAAGCTCTCGTGCCGGGGTCGCGACTTCCAGACCGCGGTGGGCCGCGCCCGCCGCGCGCTCGCCGAGTTCCGGATCCGCGGTGTCTCCACGAACATCCCGTTCCTGCAGGCGGTGCTCGACGACGACGACTTCGCCGAAGGCCGCGTCACCACCTCGTTCATCGACGAGCGCCCGCAGCTGCTCACCGCCCGGCACTCCGCCGACCGCGGCACCCGGCTGCTCAACTACCTCGCCGACGTCACCGTCAACCGGCCCAACGGGGAGCGCCCGAGCGCGGCCGACCCGAGCTTCAAGCTCCCCGAGATCGACCTGACGGCCACCCCGCTGCCCGGGTCGAAGCAGAAGCTCACCGAGCTCGGCCCGGAGGGCTTCGCGCGCTGGATGCGCGAGGCCAACAACGTCGGCGTCACCGACACCACCTTCCGCGACGCCCACCAGTCGCTGCTGGCCACCCGGGTGCGCAGCAAGGACCTGCTGGCCGTCGCGCCGCACGTGGCGCGGATGACTACGGACCTGCTGTCGGTGGAGTGCTGGGGCGGCGCCACCTACGACGTCGCGCTGCGGTTCCTCGCCGAGGACCCGTGGGAGCGGCTGGCCAAGCTCCGCGAGGCCATCCCCAACATCTGCCTGCAGATGCTGCTGCGCGGCCGCAACACCGTCGGCTACACGCCGTACCCGACGCAGGTGACCGAGCACTTCGTGCAGGAGGCCACCGACACCGGCATCGACATCTTCCGGATCTTCGACGCGCTCAACGACGTCGAGCAGATGCGCCCGGCCATCGAAGCCGTGCGCAACACCGGCAAGTCCGTCGCCGAGGTGGCGCTGTGCTACACCGCCGATCTGTCCAATCCGGACGAGAAGCTGTACACACTGGACTACTACCTCCGGCTCGCCGAGCAGATCGTCGAGGCGGGCGCGCACGTGCTGGCGATCAAGGACATGGCAGGCCTGCTGCGCGCGCCGGCCGCGGCGAAGCTGGTCTCCGCGCTGCGCAACGAGTTCGGCCTCCCGGTCCACCTGCACACCCACGACACCGCGGGCGGGCAGCTGGCCACCTACATGGCCGCCATCCAGTCCGGTGTGGACGCCGTGGACGCGGCGACCGCGTCGATGGCCGGAACCACCTCGCAGCCCGCGCTGTCGTCGCTGGTCGCCGCGACCGACTACACCGAGCGCACCACCGGCCTGGACCTGCAGTCGGTGTGCGACCTGGAGCCCTACTGGGAGTCGGTCCGCAAGATCTACCAGCCCTTCGAGGCGGGTCTGGCCTCCCCGACCGGCCGCGTGTACTCCCACGAGATCCCCGGCGGTCAGCTGTCCAACCTGCGCACCCAGGCGGTCGCGCTCGGTCTCGGCGACAAGTTCGAGGAGATCGAGGCCATGTACGCCGCGGCCGACCGGATCCTCGGCCGGCTGGTCAAGGTCACCCCGTCCTCCAAGGTCGTCGGTGACCTCGCCCTGCACCTGGTGGGTGCGGGCGTCGACCCGGCCGACTTCGAGGCCGAGCCGCGCAAGTTCGACATCCCCGACTCGGTGATCGGCTTCCTGCAGGGCGAGCTGGGCGACCCGCCGGCCGGCTGGCCGGAGCCGTTCCGGACGCGCGCGCTGGAAGGCCGCACCACCACCCGCAAGATCGCCGAACTGTCCGCCGACGATCGCGACGGGCTGGTCAACGACCGGCGCAACACGCTCAACCGGTTGATGTTCGCCAAGCCCACCAAGGAGTTCCAGGACCACCGCGACGCCTACGGCGACACCTCGCTGCTGCGCAGCAAGGACTTCTTCTACGGCCTCAAGCCGGGGGAGGAGTACTCGGTGGACCTGGAGCCCGGTGTGCGGCTGCTCATCGGGCTGGAGGCGATCAGCGAACCGGACGAGCGCGGCATGCGCACCGTGATGGCGGTGCTCAACGGGCAGCTGCGTCCCATCCAGGTGCGCGACCGCTCGGTGGCCAGCGACCTGCCGGTCGCGGAGAAGGCCGATCGCTCCAACCCGGGTCACGTCCCCGCCCCGTTCGCCGGTGTGGTGACCCTCGCGGTCGCCGAAGGTGACGCCGTCGAGTCGGGCCAGACGGTCGCGACGATCGAGGCGATGAAGATGGAGGCCGCCATCACCGCCCCGCAGAGCGGTCAGGTCAAGCGCCTCGCCATCGGCGCGGTGCAGCAGGTCGAGGGTGGAGACCTCATCATCGAACTCGGCTGACCCCTTCAGCGCCGGACCCCTGGAACGGGCCGCTTCCCTCACGGGAGGCGGCCCGCTTCGTGCGCGGCCTCCGAATTTCGCGCGGAATCGGAAGGGTCCAGGGCGCGCCGGGCCTGCGGGTGGAGGCCCTTCATCCGATGCGGTGAATGCGGGGATGTGCGGCAACTGGATCGTGTTGAGCCTCCGTGTCTTCGGCAGCGGACTACGACGCGATCGAGACAGGGGGACGTCATGCGCAAGCGGGTCATGGCGAGCGCGTGGGCGCTCGTGACCGCCGGGCTGATCGCCGCGGGCGGTGCGGCCACCGCCGACGTGCAGCAGGTCGACTGGCACAACGCCGAATTCGAGGTCCCGCAGGTGGGATCCTGCCCGAGTCAGGCGGTTTCGTTCACCGACGGAGCCGGTGAGGCCGGAGACCGGGTCTACCGCTTCACCCCGGACGAGCCGATCGGCTACGCCGACGTCACCGGCGAAGGGGTCGAGGACGCCCTGATCCTGATCGAGTGCGGGCCGCGGGACGCCGAGTACTCCCGGGCGCTGATCGGCATGACCACGGACCCGGGCGGTACCGCGCCGCGCACGCTGGGCACCGTCGTCAGCCCGCCGGTGTGGACCCAGGTGCCGGAGGAGTTCCAGGTGTTCCACCACGACATCGCCGTGTGGATCACCGACTACGACACCGGTCAGGGCCACACCGAGCACTACCGCTGGGCCTCCTCGGCCCAGGCGTTCGTCCGGATCGACGGTCAGTAACCGGCCTCCGACCAGGACTTCAGGATGCCGGTGACCTGTTCGCGCTGCTGCGAGGACAGGCCACCGGCCGGTGGCCGGACCCCTGCGCCGCACAGCCCCTGCTGAGCCAGGGCCTCCTTGACCACCGCCACGTTGCAGGCGGTGGCGTCCTCGGCCCGCATCTTCTCGAACGGGGCGATCAGCGACCACAACCGCCGGATCTCGGCCTGGTCTCCGCTGCGCAGGGCCAACAGGTAGTCCAGCGAGAGCCTCGGTGCGACGTTGACGCCGCCCGAGGTGAAACCGGCCGCGCCCAGCGGCCAGAACGACGGCGCCCACCGCTCCGCGAGCCCGCACGACCAGGCCACCCGGTCGGCGCCGAGCGCCGCGCAGATCTCGCCGAAGCGCAGCGGATCGGCGACCGCGTACTTGATGCCGACCACGTTGGGGCACGCGTCGAACAGCGAGCCCAGCGCGTCGGCGCCGATGCGGGAATCCTTGACGTAGAGCACGAAACCGAGCCCTGGCGCGGACTGCGCGATCAGCCGGTTGTAGGCCGCCCACCCGGCCACCGACTGGTGCGGGTGCACCGGCTGGTGCAGCATCGCCAGCGGCGCGCCGAGCTGCTGCACCGCCACCGCCATGTCCTGGGCCGTGGCGATGTCGTAGCCGATGCCGGGCATCACCACCGAGTCTCCGGCGGCGGCCGCGGTGACCTCGTTGGCCCGCTGCCACTCCTGTCGGGACAGCGCGTAGAACTCGCTGGTGTTGCCGTTGGGCGTGATCACGTGGACCCCGGCCGCACCCATCCGCGCCACGATCGCCTCGTAGCCGGACCAGTCGGGTGCGCCCGTGCCGTCGAACGGGGTCACGGTGATCGCGGTGACCCCGCGCAGCGCGTCGACGCTGGTGGACATCCTCGCCTCCGCTCGCGTCAGTGGATCGCCGGTTCGGGCGCGCCGCCGGTGCCTTCGAGGAAGTCGAAGTCGCAGCCCTTGTCGGCCTGGGTGATGTGCTGGGCGAACAACTTGCCGTAGCCGCGCGAGAAGACCGGCTCCGGCCGCGTCCACCCGGCACGTCTGCGCTCCAGCTCCTCGGCGTCGACGTGCAGGTCGAGCCGGCGGCCGGGCACGTCGAGCTCGACGACATCGCCGTCGCGCACCAGCGCCAGCGGCCCGCCGGCGACCGACTCCGGCGCCACGTGCAGCACGCAGGTGCCGTAGCTGGTGCCGCTCATCCGTGCGTCGGAGACCCGGACCATGTCCGAAACCCCTCGTCGCAGCAGCTTCTTCGGTATCGGCAGCATGCCCCACTCCGGCATGCCCGGCCCGCCCAGCGGGCCCGCGCCGCGCAGGATCAGCACCGAGTTCTCGTCGACGTCGAGGTCTTCGGCGTCGATGCGGGCCTCCATGTCGTCGTAGGAGTCGAACACGATCGCCCTGCCCCGGTGCTGCAGCAGGTCCGGGCTGGCCGCGCTGGTCTTGATCACGCAGCCGTCGGGCGCCAGCGAACCGCGCAGCACCGCCAGCCCGCCCTGCTCGGTCAGCGGGGCGTCGCGGCGGCGGATCACGTCGGTGTCGTGGATCTCGGCGCCTTCGAGGTTCTCGCCGAGGGTGCGGCCGTTGACGGTGATCGCATCGCGGTGCAGCAGCTCACCGAGCTCGGCCATCAGCCCGCGCAGCCCGCCCGCGTCGTAGAAGTCCTCCATCAGGTATTCGCCGGACGGGCGGATGTTGGCCAGCGCCGGGACCGCGCGGGAGAGGTCGTCGAAGACCTCCAGCGGCAGGTCGACCTCGGCGCGACCGGCCATCGCCACCAGGTGGATCACCGCGTTCGTGGAGCCGCCCATCGCCATCACCACCGCGATGGCGTTCTCGAAGGCCTCCCGGGTCAGGACCTGGCGCGGGGTGACGTCCTCCCAGACGAGGTCGACGATCCGGCGTCCGGTGGCCACCGCCAGCTGCGGGTGGTGGGAGAACGCGGCGGGGACCGAGGAACCGCCGGTCAGCGTCAGCCCCAGCGCCTCGGCGGCGGCGGTCATGGTCGAGGCGGTGCCCATCGTCATGCAGTGCCCCGGTGAACGGGCGATGCCGTCCTCGATCTCGCCCCACTCCTGCTCGCCGAGGGTGCCCGCGCGGCGCTGCGCCCAGTACTTCCAGGTGTCCGAGCCGCTGCCGAGGGTCGCGCCCTTCCAGCGCCCCTTGAGCATCGGGCCGGCGGGTAGGAAGATCGAGGGCACGTCAACGCTGGTCGCGCCCATGATCAGGCCCGGCGTGGTCTTGTCGCAGCCGCCCATCAGCACGCAGCCGTCGACGGGGTAGGAGCGCAGCAGCTCCTCGGTCTCCATCGCGAGCATGTTCCGGTAGAGCATCGTGGTCGGCTTCTGGAACGGCTCCGACAGCGACATCGCCGGCAGCTCCAGCGGGAACCCGCCCGCCTGGTGGACGCCGCGCTTGACGTCCTCGGCGCGCTCGCGGAAGTGCGTGTGGCACGGGTTGATGTCGCTCCAGGTGTTGACGATGCCGATCACCGGCTTGCCCGAGTAGTCCTCGGCGTCGAAGCCCATCTGCTTGGCGCGGGACTTGTGCCCGAACGAGCGCATGGTGTCCACGCCGAACCAGCGGTGACTGCGCAGCTGCTCGGCGGTGAGCCTGGGACGGGACATGCCGGCGAGCCCCCTTCCGGTGTCTGGAACTTCGTCGTTCGCGTGACTTGACTGGTCGGTGTCGTGAGCGGTCGAGGTGTTGCGGCTGCGGTATATGATATCTCAGAGATCCGACGATGCGAAGGGTCGAAGATGGTGGACACCTCGGTCAAGACTCCCGATCCGCTGCCGGAAGGCACCCTGCGGGCGCTGCGTCGCGCCAGCACGGCGACCATCACCACGCAGCTGCTCTCGCGCGGCTTGCGCAACCAGTTCATGCAGGGCCTGCGGGCGCTGAACCCGGCGCAGGTGAACATGGTCGGCGTCGCGTTCACCCTGCGCTACATCCCGGCGCGGGAGGACGTTGACGTCCTGCCGGTGTTCCAGGACTACGACCACCCGCAGCGCAAAGCCGTCGAATCGGTGGATCACGGTGAGGTCCTGGTCATCGACTCGCGCGGGCAGCAGCGCGCCGCCTCGCTCGGCCACATCCTGGCGACCCGGCTGCTGCACCGCGGCTGCGCGGGCGTGGTGACCGACGGCTCGGTGCGCGACTCGGACGGCTTCGCGGCGCTGGAGATGCCGACCTTCGCGAGGAACCCGTCGGCCAACACCAACCTGATCCAGCACCACGCGGTGGACATGCAGGTGCCCATCGGCTGCGGCGAGGTCGCGGTCTACCCGGGCGACGTGCTCGTCGGCGACTCCGACGGCGTCGTGTGCCTCCCGCGGCACCTGGCCGGGGAGGTCGCCGAAGCCGCCGCGGCGCAAGAACATCTCGAAGCCTTCGTTCTCTCCAAAGTGAAATCCGGGCGTCCGCTGCGGGGCACGTACCCGCCGGACGAGGCCACCCGCGCCGAGTACGAGGCGTGGGCCGCCGAGAACCCCTGGCGGTGAACGAGTTGCGAGCCGACGCAGGAGCGAGGATGAGCGAGGTGCGGGTTTCCGCCGCGGCAGTGCGCACGCTGATCACCGACGTCCTCGCCGCCTGGGGCATGGACCACGACCTGGCCGAGACCACCGCCGAGGTGATGGCCGAGACGGACCTGGCCGGCATCGACTCGCACGGCGTGTCGATGCTCATGACCTACGAGCAGTTCCGCGCCGAGGGCAGGATCGACCTGCGCGCCAGGCCCACCGTCGTGCGCGAGAACGCCGCATCGGCGCTGGTCGACGCCCACGGCGGCATCGGGCACCCGGCCGGGGAGTTCGCCATGCGGAGGGCCATCGACAAGGCGAAGACCGGCACCGTCGGCGTGGTCTCGGTGGTCAACTCGCACCACTTCGGCGCGGCGGGGCACTACGCCGAGATGGCCGCGCGGCAGGGACTGGTCGGACTGGTCACCAGCTCGGCGAACCTGCCCGCCTCGCCGCCGACGGGATCGGTGGTGCCGATGCTGGCCACCAACCCGATCGCCTTCGCCGCGCCCGCACGGCGCAATCCCCACTTCCTGCTCGACATCGCCACCACCACGGCCGCCGTCAACAAGGTCAAGGTCTACGACTTCCACGACGAACCCCTCCCGGAAGGCTGGGTGGTCGACGAGGACGCCCAGCCGGTGACCGACGCGCACCGGGCGCTCGGCATCCTCCGCAACGACGACATCGGCGGCCTCACACCGCTCGGCGGAACACCGGAGATGGGTTCGCACAAGGGCTACGGGCTGAGCATGATGGCCCACGTCCTGGCCGCCACGCTGTGCGGTGGCGCCTTCCCGGCGAGCCGGGAACCCGAGGATCCCCACAACATCGGGCACTTCTTCCTCGCGCTCGACCCGAGCGGGTTCCGCTCGCCCGGCGAGTTCGAGGACGACCTGGACGACGCCATCGACCGGCTCCACGCGACACCCCCGCTGAACGCGGACGAACCCGTCCTGGTGGCGGGAGATCCGCAGGCCGCCTCGCGGGAAGTGCGGCGTCGGGAGGGGATTCCGATGCCCGACACCCTCGTCGAGCAGCTGCGCGGTGTCGCCGAACGCGCGGGAGTGCGGTCAGCTCTCTAAGAAGTCCGCCAGCCGCGCGTCGGCGGTGAGCACGTCGGGGTCGGTGCGCACGTCCAGCACGCATGGTCGGTCCTCGGCCAGCGCGCTCCTGATCGCCGGTTCCAGCTGGTCGCGCGTGTCGACGGTGTGCCCGGCGGCGCCGAGGCTCCGCGCCCAGCCCGCGAAGTCCACCGCGCCGATGTCCACCGCGGACATCGGGCGGTCGCTCTTGACCTGGTGGAGCGCGATCGTGCCGTACAGGCCGTTCTGGAACACCACCACGATGATGGGTGCCTCGTGCCGCACGGCCGTTTCGATCTCCTGGCCGGTCATCAGCGCGCCGCCGTCGCCGACCATCGCGAGCACGGTGCGCTCCGGCGAGACGAGCTTCGCCGCCACCGCCGAGGGGACCGCGTAGCCCATCGCCCCGTTGCACGGGCCCAGCTGCGTGCGCGGCTCGGTGAAGCACCAGTAGCGGTGCGCGAAACCGGAGAAGTTGCCGGCGTCGTTGGTGACCACCGCGTCGCGCGGGGCGAGTCGCCGCAGCTCGCGCACCACTTCGGTCGGGTGCGGGGCGGAGGTGGCGTCGAGATCCGGTGGGGTCATGAACTCGCGCACCGCCGCGTGGGCGGCCGAGAGATCACGCCGTCGACCCGGAGTCCGCGCGCGCAACTCGGCGAGCGCCGATGGCGGCAGCCGCAGGTGGTCCTGATCGGGCAGCGGGAACCGGAAGCCCTGGCTGGTCACCTCGTCGAGCCGCAATCCCACCGTGAGCACCACGTCGGCGTTCTCCAGCGCCTTGAGCTGCGCGTCCGGCACCGACAGGCCGAGGTGTCCGGCGAAGTTCGGGTGGTCCTCGGGGAAGGAGTCCTGCCGCCGGAAACCCGTGTACACCGCGAGCCCGAGCTCCTCGGCGGTCGCGACGAGCTCGCGGTGGCTCGCGGGATCGCGCGCCCCGGTGATCACCACGGGATTGCGCGCGGCACCGAGCCGTTCGGCCGCAGCGGCGACGTCGGGAGTCTCGGCGGGCGGCGGCCCCGGGACCGGCAGCGGGCCGGGGAAGGCCTCGTCCCAGAAGTCGCTGGGCACCGCCACCACGGCCGGCCCGGGACGCGGGCCGGCCGCCCGCGCGAGAGCCTCGGCGACCGTGCCTGGGACCTCGGCGGCGGAGGCGGGTTGGGACGACCAGTTGGCCAGCGGTGCGAACATCGCCGCGAGGTCGACCTCCTGGAAGCTCTCCCGGCCCAGCTTGGTGGACGGGACCTGGCCGAGCAGCACCACCATCGGGGTCTGGTCCTGCCGGGCGGTGTGCACGCCGATGGACAGGTTCGTCGCGCCGGGACCTCGACTGGCCATCGCCACGGCGGGGACGCCCCGCAGCTTGCCGCACGCCTCGGCCATGAACGCCGCGCCGCTCTCGTGCCGCGTCGAAACCAGCGTCAGCTCCGGTGTTTCGGCGAACGCGTCGAGCAAGCCCAGGAATGATTCTCCGGGCACGGTGAAGCCGTGTTCGACTCCCGCGTCGGCGAGCACGCGGGCCACGGCCTGGGCGACTGTACGCATGGGTTCCTCGCAGCTGTCCGATCCGTCGGCAATGTTGGTATATCATACATCACGTGGTCGACCAGGTGCGGAATGCGCTGGTCGCCCGGGTGTGCCGGAACGGCTTGATATATCATCGGAGGCGTGACACAGCTGGCCAGTGATTCCTCGGGACTGCGTCCCCTCAGCGGGCCCGCCAGCCGCACCGACCTGGTCGCGGACTCCATCCGCAACGCGATCCTGGCCGGTGAGCTGCGCCCGGGCGAGACGTTGGTCGAGCGGCGCCTGTCGGAGCTGCTCGGCGTGTCGAAGACGCCCGTGCGCGAGGCCCTGATCGGCATGGCCCACACCGGTCTGGTCACGGTGGTGCCGAACAAGGGCATCACCGTCCGCAAGCTCTCGCTCGAAGACGTCCGCAAGGTCTACGAAGTCCGCAGGCTGCTCGAACCGTGGGCGGCGAAGATGACCACCCGCGCCGGTTCGCCCGACGTGGTCCGCCGCGCGCAGGACGCGCTCAACGAGGCCGCCGGGCTGCTCAGCGCGGGCGACAACCACGCGCTGAGCATGGCCAACCGCCGCTTCCACCGGTCGCTGTACGCCGGCTGCGGCAACGCCCTGGTCGTCGACCAGCTCGACGACCTGCAGGACCTCACCGCGCTGGGCGTGGTGAACCTGCTGTGGGACCGCTGGCCCACCTGGCGCGAGGAGTTCGTCGAGCACGCCGAGATCCTGGCCGCGGTCAACGACGGCAACGCCGACGAAGCCGAACGCCTCGTGAGCAAGCACGTCCAGCAGTCCCTGACCAACCTCGAAACGGCCGAGAAGGTCGAGTCCTGACGGCGTTTCCGCGCTGTGCGCGGCGGCGCCGTGAGCAGGCACCGCCGCGCAGCACGGGTCGGGCTCAGAACATCGGTCTCTGCTCGTCCAAGGGCTTGACCTGCACCACGAAGGCGTAGAAGAACGCGCCCAGCACGCACATCGCCCCGGCGAACACCAGCGGCCACACGTAGGCGAACTGCCCGGTGCCCAGCAGGAACCCGATCACGATCGGCCCGATGATCCCGCCCAGCTGCGAACCGAAGTTCTGCACGCCGGTCAGCGACGCCACGTTGCGCGGGGTCGGGGCCACGTCCGCCGGGAGCGACAGCAGCGCGCCCGTGGACACCGCCGCGCTGCAGTAGGAGAGGGTGAGGAACGCCAGCGCCCACGTCGGATTCGGCGCGATCGAGGCCAGCGCGATCGTCGACGCACCGACCATGCCGATCACCAGCGGGATCTTGCGGGCCATCGCCAGCCGAGTCCCGCGCCGCACCAGCCAGTCGGAGAACAACCCGCCCAGCCAGTTCGCCACCATCGCCGCCAGACCCGGGATCGCGCCGAACAGGCCCAGTTCCAGCAACGAGAAGCCCTGCTGGTTGACCAGGAAGTCCGGGTACCAGGTGATGAAGAAGTAGATGATCACGCCGCGGCAGGTGTAGCCGGCCACCAGCGCCCAGGTCGTCGAGTAGCGGAACAGGTCGCGCCACTTCATCGGCTGCTTGCCCGCGTCGCCGAGCTCCTTCTCCTCGGTGCGGCCGCCGCCCTGCTCGATGTAGTCCACCTCGGCCTGGTTGGCCCACTTCTGCTTGCGCGGCGAGCGGTAGATCAGCAGCCACGCCACCACCCAGACGAGGCCCAGCGCTCCGGTGACCACGAACGAGCCGCGCCAGCCGACCAGCGCGATCAGCAACGTCACCAGCGGGACCGACAGCGCGCTGCCGAACTCCGAGCCGGTGTCGAAGATGGACGACGCGAACGCTCGCTCCTTGCGCGGGAACCACTCCGACACCACGCGGGCGTTGGCCGATTGCACCGGTGCCTCGCCGACGCCCAGCACCAGCCTGCAGCCGATCACCCCGGCGAAACCCCTGGTGAGCGCGGTGGCCGCGGTGCCGATCGACCACCACACGACGGCGATCGCGTAGAGCGCTCGCGGCCCGAAGCGGTCGACGAGCCAGCCTCCCGGGAGCTGGAATATCGCGTAGGTCCAGAAGAACGACGACAGCATGACGCCCTTGAGCTCGTCGGAGAACTGGAGCTCCTGCTGCATGGAATCGCTTGCGACGCTGAGGTTCGCGCGGTCGATGTAGGCGATGGCGGTGGCCAGGGCGACCAGGACGACCATCAACCACCGGATCTGGGACCGCTTGCCGGTGGACTGCTTCGGGGCCGCAGTGGACATGGCGGGTTCGTGCATGCAACCACCCCGTCGTGACGCATGATATCTCATATCCCACGCTAGGTGAGCTGCGTTACAGGGTCAACAGGTCGCGAAGGGGGTGGCCCGTCGGACCGGCGGGCCACCCCCCGATGTCAGCCGGGGCGGATCGCCGTGAGCAGCTGCGTGGCCCGGCTCAGGGCGACGTACAGCGCCCGCCGGCCGGTGGTCGATTCCGCGGCGAGGCCGTCGGGGTCGACCACCGCCACCGCGTCGTACTCCATGCCCTTGGAATCGAGGCTGCCGACCACCCTGAGCCTGGAATCGTCCACATCGGACAGCCAGGCCCGCACCTCGTCCCGGCGGTCCATCGTGGTGATGACGCCGATCGTGCCCTCGGCCCGCTCCAGCAGGTCGCGGGCGGCGTCCCGGGTCGTCGCGGCCAACTGGTCCGCCGGGACCTCGCGCACGTCCGGCTCGACGCCCGTGGTGCGCACCGCCGTCGGCAGGTCGTCCGGGTTGACCAGGTCGCGGACCGCGTCCGAGGCGTAGTCGAAGATCTCCGCCGAGTTCCGGTAGTTGGTGCGCAGCGTGAACTTGCGGTGGGTGCGCTGGGCGCTGAGCGCCTCCTCGCGCGCGGTCGCGGCCTCCGCCGGATCCGGCCAGGAGGACTGCACCGGGTCGCCCACGATCGTCCAGCTCGCGTGCCTGCCGCGACGGCCGACCATCCGCCACTGCATCGGGGACAGGTCCTGCGCCTCATCGATCACCACGTGCGCGTACTCGTCGTAGTTGACGGCGCGGCGCGGCTGCTCCGCTTCGGGCTCGGCCCGGCGCGGGCGCTTGGGCGGCGGGCCGATCAGCACCCGCAGCTCGTCGATCAGCGCGATGTCGGCCACCGTCCACTCGGAGACCTCCGCCCACGACTTGGCCAGCGCGTCGACCTCCTCGGCCGCCAGCAGTCGCCGGGCCGCGCGGGCCAGCCGTTCCGGATCGGACAGCCAGCGCAGCACCTGCATCGGGTACAGCGCGGGCCACCAGGCGACCAGGAACCGGTGGAACTCGATGCGCTCACCGATCTCGCTGATCAGCTGGTCGCGGTCCGGCTGGAAATCGCCGCCGGCCAGGCCCCGGGCTTGCTGCCACAGGGCCTCCAACAGCGCGTCGGCGGCCTTCATCCTGGTCTTGTTCGGCTGGCCGCCCTTGTTGTGCAGGGTGCGGCGGATCCGCTTGAGGTCGTCGGCCTCCAGCTTGAGCACCGCGCCCCGGTAGAACAGCTGCAACGTCTCCGGGGCGTCCGGCGGCGGCAGGCGCAGCGCGCGGCGCAGCACCTTGACCATCCGCGACGAGCCCTTGACCTCGGCGGTGCGCGGGTCGTCGACCTTCCCGGCGCTGATGCCGTCGAGCACCTCGCCCAGGGCGCGCAGCTCCACGTTGTGCTCGCCCATCGACGGCAGCACCCGCGAGATGTAGCTCATGAACACCGGCGACGGGCCGATGACCAGCACGCCCGGTCCGCCGAGCCGGCGCTGCTCCCGGTAGAGCAGGTAGGCGGCGCGGTGCAGCGCGACGGCCGTCTTGCCGGTGCCGGGACCGCCGGTGATCTCGGTGACGCCGCTCTCGGGCGCCCGGATCGCCTCGTCCTGCTCCTTCTGGATGGTGGCCACGATGTTGCGCATCGTCTCGCCGCGCGAGCGGGTCAGCGCCGCCATCAGCGCGCCGTCGCCGATCACCCGCATGTCCGACGGTGCGCGGTCCGGGTCGAGCAGGTCGTCGGAGACCTCGACCACCTGCTCGCGCGAGCAGCGGATCACCCGTCGCCGGATCACGTCCTGCGGGTGCTCCGGTGTGGCCTGGTAGAAGGCGGCGGCCAGCGGGGCGCGCCAGTCCACCAGCAGGTTGTCGAAGCGCTGGTCGCGGATGCCCAGCCGGCCGATGTGCACGGCGTCCCCGGTGCCGAGGTCCAGGCGGCCGAACACCAAGCCCTCGGACTCGGCGTTGAGCGCCTGCAACGTCCGGTTGGCGTGGTGCAGCATCACGTCCCGCTCGTTGAGCGCCTCGGGCGTCGCCTCCCGGCCGTACTCGTAGCTCTTGTCGCGCATCGCCTCGGCTTCGGAGCGCAGCTCGTCGAGCCGGGCGTACACGCGGTCCACGTGCTCCTGCTCGACCGCGATCTCGGCCTGCTTTTCGGATGCTTCGGACACCTGTGACTTTCTCCCGGTCTGGCGCGGTGGGCAGACCCAACAGAGTACGCGCGATGCCGCACCGCCCGACGTGTCCCGCCTGCCGTCGAGGCCGGTTCGCGGGCGTAAGATGCGCGGTGGCGGCGGACCCGCGAAACACCTGCCCACCAGCGGTGCGCGACGATGTCCGGGTGACGCGGATCGTGGCGGGGAGTGCGGGCGGGCGACGCCTGGAAGTGCCCCCGAAGGGAACCAGGCCAACGTCCGAGCGGGTGCGCGAGGCGCTGTTCAACTCGCTGGAGACGATGCTCGACATCGACGGCCTCCGCGTGCTCGACCTCTACGGCGGTTCCGGAGCACTGGGTCTGGAAGCCCTCTCCCGAGGTGCCGGGCACGCCACCTTCGTCGAATCCGACCGCCGCGCCGCCCAGATCCTCAAGCGCAACGCCACCACCCTGGGATTCCGCGACGTGCGGGTCGAGCAGGCCAAGGCCGAGACGCTGACCGCCGCGGCGACCGCCGAGCCGTTCGACGTCGTCCTGGCCGACCCGCCCTACGACCTGCCCGGTGACCTGCTGCAACGCGTGCTGGACGGGCTCGTCGCCAACGGCTGGGTCGGGCCGGGCAGCGTGGTGATCGTCGAACGCGCGGTCCGCAGCGGTGACCCGGACTGGCCCGCCCCGCTGGAGGCGCTGCGCTCCAAGCGCTACGGCGACACGTCGGTGCACTGGGCCGTGATCGAACAGCGGTGAGCCAGGACACGTCGATCTGGGGGGTTGCCGTTCCGGCTGCTAACGTCCCAGCACATGAGGCGTGCGGTATGTCCAGGTTCTTACGACCCCGTCACCAACGGTCATCTGGACATCATCGAGCGAGCGTCCGGCCTGTTCGATGAGGTCGTCGTCGCGGTGCTGATCAACAAGAGCAAGAAGGGCTTGTTCTCCGTTGAGGAGCGCCTCGAAATGCTGCGCGAAGTCACCGCCCAGTGGCCCAACGTGCGCATCGACTCCTGGCACGGCCTGCTGGTCGACTACTGCAAGGCCAACGAGATCGGCGCGATCGTCAAGGGCCTCCGCGCCGTCAGCGACTTCGACTACGAGCTGCAGATGGCGCAGATGAACCAGCAGCTTTCCGGGGTCGAGACCATGTTCATGTCGACCAACCCGCTCTACAGCTTCCTGGCGTCCTCCTTGGTCAAGGAGGTCGCCACCTACGGCGGCGACGTCTCCAACCTGCTCCCGCCGAAGATCGAGCAGCGGCTGCGCGAGCGCATCGCCGAGAACGGTTGACCTCCCGGTCACGCGAACTTCTGTGAATCTTGCGGGGTTCCCTTCGGGTTCCCGCCATTTCCGCAGCGTGACGGCCTGCCGCCGTTAGCGTGATCGACATGATGAAGTCAGTGCAGATCCTGCTGGCCGCCCTGCTCGCCGTGGCGGGGCTCGTCGGCTTCCAGTCCAGCGCCTTCTCCGCCGCCCCCGCCCCGGCCGCCGTCGTCGCGCAGGCCGAGTGCGGTGACACCACCGGGTTCGACCAGGTCCCCCTGTCGTCCCTGCCGCCCGAAGCCGCCGAGACGGTCGAGCTCATCAAGGCCGGCGGCCCCTTCCCGTACCCCGAGGACGGGCAGACCTTCGGCAACCGCGAAGGGCTCCTGCCCGACTGCGCGGACGGGTACTACAAGGAGTACACCGTGGAGACCCCCGGCAGCGACGACCGCGGCGCCCGCCGCTTCGTCGTCGGCGAAGCCGGTGAGTTCTTCTGGACGCAAGACCACTACGAAACCTTCGCCCTCACCGACATCAACGCTTGATCCTTTTGCTGATCGGTGCGGGTAGCGGAACCTGAGACGCCGTCTGGACTGCGGGTGCCACTCCTGATGTATGTCCGATACACGGCGGAGCGGCCGTCCTCGCCAGACGACGCCTCAGAACCCGCGGCGGTGCGAGTTGCTCAGGTGGTGAAAGAGGAAGCACCTTCGGTGCTTGCCTGACGTGAACAAGGGGGCCTTCCTTCCACTCCTGTGGTCGGGAGGTTCCCTTTTCGTTCGTGCGCGAACGAGGGCTTGACACGCGGATGGCGGATTTCCCCCGCGTACGCGGGTCGCGCAGGCAGACTGTGGAGGGGAACGGCCCGTGATCGGCATCGCGCGGCGTTCTGACATGCTTGAGCGGCGCGGCGCTGAACGACTGCAGGGAGATCATGGTGTACCGGGTGTTCGAGGCCCTCGACGAGCTGGTCACGATCGTCGAAGAGGCGCGTGGCGTCCCCATGACCTCGGGTTGTGTGGTGCCCCGCGGTGACGTGCTGGAGCTGCTCGACGACGTGCGGGACGCGATCCCGCAGGAGCTCGACGACGCCCAGGACGTGCTGGACCACCGCGACGAGGTGGTCACCAAGGCCCAGACCGAGGCGGACAAGTCGGTCGCGGAGGCCCGCAGCGAGGCCGAGCGCACCATCGCCGAAGCCCGGGCCGAAGCGGAGCAGCTGCTCGCCGAGGCCCGCGAGCAGGCCGACCACCTGCTCTCCGACGCGCGCGGCCAGGCCGAGCAGACCGTCACCGCGGGCCGCCGCGAGTACGAGGACTACATCAGCCGCGCCCAGTCGGAATCCGACCGCATGGTGCAGGCCGGGCGCGCCGCCTACGAGCAGTCGGTGCACGAGGGCAAGGCCGAGCAGGCCCGCCTGGTCACCGACACCGAGGTCGCGCAGGCCGCCAGCGCCGAGGCCAAGCGGATCGCGGAGGAGGCCAACGAGGAGGCCGAGCGGCTGCGCAGCGAGTGCGACGCCTACGTCGACTCCCGCCTGGCCGACTTCGAGGACCTGCTCGGCCGCACGCTGCGCACGGTCGGCAAGGGCCGCCAGCAGCTGCGCAGCCCGATGGGCGCGCCCTTCGACTACGAGGAGTGGCAGCCCTCCGCGGGCGCCAACTGAGCCGCCCGCTCTGGCCGCGGAACCGCTTTGAACAGGGGCTGGTGTCGTTCGCGGACGGACGTCACGTACGCTGGGAGGGCTGACTTGGGGTGCAGTGCCCGATTCGTCGTGGTCCGTTCCCAAGATCGGCCAAATGCCCGTTCACCAAGCACCGAAATTCGTGATGTCTCAGAGCCATGAAACGCGCACTGCGCAAGCCGGCCCGTGGGTGATCGACACCCGGGAGATCGGCCACCGGGCCGGGAGCAGCCGTGCCTACACGCGCAAGGCCCCGGCGCCCGCCGGCTTCGGGCTCGACATGATCAAGGTGCCCGAGGGCGAGCCGGTGGAGCTCGATCTGCTGGCCGAGTCCGTGGTGGAGGGCGTGTTGGTGTCGGGCACGGCGTCGGCCCAGCTGACCGGTGAATGCGTCCGGTGCCTCGACCCGGTCTCCGAGGAGATCGAGATCGAGGTCCGGGAGCTCTTCGCGTACCCGGACAGCGCGACTGACACCAGCACCGATGACGATGAGGTCGAGCGGGTCGTGGACGACCTCATCGACCTCGAACCGGTGGTGCGGGACGCGATGCTGCTGTCGCTTCCTTCGGCGCCGGTGTGCTCGCCGGACTGCCAGGGGCTGTGCTCCGGGTGCGGCGTGAAGTGGGCCGAACTCGCCCCCGAGCACACGCATGAGACCATTGATCCTCGCTGGGCCGCGCTTCAAGAGCGGCTCGGCGGTACCGAAGAGGAGAAGTAGTCGTGGCCGTCCCGAAGCGCAAGATGTCCCGGGCCAACACCCGTCACCGCCGTTCGTCGTGGAAGACCTCGGCGCCGACGCTGGTCGAGTGCTCGAACCGCTCCTGCCGTGAGCAGAAGCTGCCGCACGTCGTCTGCCCGGCCTGCGGTCAGTACGACGGCCGTCAGGTCGTTCAGCCGGCCTGAGCGGCGGTCACGTAGTGGGGGGAAAGCAGTCGAGGGCCCGTCAAATCGATCGGGCTCCGTTGTTGGCAGCGCTCGGCGTCGAACTGGATGCCGAGCTGCTCACCCTTGCCCTCACCCACCGTTCGTACGCGTACGAGAACGGCGGTCTTCCGCCGAACGAGCGGCTGGAGTTCCTCGGCGACGCGGTGCTCGGACTGGTGATCACCGATCACCTCTACAACGAGCACCCGGACCTGCCGGAGGGACAGCTCGCGAAGCTGCGCGCCAGCGTGGTCAACATGCACGCGTTGGCCGGGGTGGCCCGCGGGCTCGGTGAGGGCGGACTCGGCGAGTACCTGCTGCTGGGTCGTGGCGAGGAGCTCACGGGGGGCCGTGACAAGGCGAGCATCCTCGCGGACGGTTTGGAGGCGGTGCTCGGCGCCGTCTACCTGGCCGAAGGCATCGACGTCGCGCGCGGCGTCGTGCACAAGCTCTTCCAGCCGTTGCTGGCCGAGGCTCCGCAGCGCGGAGCCGGTCTGGACTGGAAGACCAGCCTCCAGGAGCTGACCGCCTCCGCGGCTCTCGGCGTGCCCGAGTACCGCGTCGAGGAAGAGGGCCCTGATCATCGCAAGGAGTTCAGCGCTTTCGTGGCGGTCGGTGGCCAGACCTACGGGCGAGGCGACGGCAGCACCAAGAAGGAAGCCGAGCAGAAGGCGGCCGAATCGGCGTGGCGCCAGCTCAACGAGCAGGTCAACGCCGTGCAGGCCGAGGACTCGGCGGACTCCGCATCGTGAGTCGGTCGGTTCGATCGCGAACCGACCGTGACGAAGGGACATGATCCAGGGCCCGAGCCCTGGATCATGTCCCTTTTTCACGCCCGCCTCCAGGTGCGTTCCGGGCGTGGGTCAGGATGTGTTCGTGCCTGAGTTGCCCGAGGTCGAGGTGGTCCGCCGCGGTGTTTCCGATCATGCGGTGGGCCGGAAGCTCTCCAGCGTCGAAGTGCTGCACCCGCGTGCTGTGCGCCGCCACGTGCCCGGAGCGCAGGACCTCGCGGCCAGACTCGCCGGGAGGGTGCTGACCGCGGCCCGCCGGCGCGGCAAGTACCTGTGGATCGAACTTGGCGACGGTCCCGAGGAGACCGACGGCGAAGCAGTGGTCGTGCACCTGGGCATGAGCGGGCAGCTGCTCGTGCAGCCCACCGACGCGCCCGACGAGAAGCACCTGCGCGTGCGGATGCGCTTCGCCGACGGCGGTTCCGAGCTGCGGTTCGTCGACCAGCGCACCTTCGGCGGGTTGCAGCTGGCCGAGCTCGTCGAGGTGGACGGCGTGGCACTGCCGCAACCGGTCGCGCACATCGCACCCGACCCGCTGGAGCCCGTGTTCGACCTGGCCAGGCTGACCGAGCGGCTGCGCGGTCGTCGCACCGGCATCAAGCGCGCCCTGCTCGACCAGAGCCTGGTCTCCGGGATCGGCAACATCTACGCCGACGAAGCCCTGTGGCGTGCCAAGCTGCACTGGGCCCGGCCGACCGCGTCCATGACCCGTCCCAAGGTCCGCGAACTGTTCGAGGTCGTCACCGACGTCATCGGCGAAGCGCTGCACGCGGGCGGCACCTCGTTCGACGCGCTCTACGTCAACGTCAACGGCGAATCGGGCTACTTCGACCGCTCGCTGGCGGTCTACGGCCAGGGCGGGAAGCCCTGCCCGCGTTGCGGAGCCTCGATCCGCCGCGACGCGTGGATGAACCGCTCCTCCTACACCTGCCCGGTCTGCCAGCCCAAACCGCGCAACGCGCACCTGTGAGTCACGCCGCGCCGCGGCAGTCGTGGAGGTGCGTGGTCGAGGTCGTGTCACCGCCGTAGGCGGCGGGGCTGACGATCGCGCAGTGCCGGGCGACCCATGCCATGGAGGTGTCCACCACGGCGGTGTCCGCCTCGCCGCCCATGCTCCGCACGCCCGAGGACCCGCTGGTCCACACGTAGCGGAGCTCGCCGTCCGCGACGTGCCGCTCCAGCTCCTCGACGGTCGGGGTCGGGTCGTTGCCGTTGTAGCCGCCGACGGCCATCACCGGCTGACCGGTCTCCAGGATCACCGGCGCCGCGACCATCGATCCCACCACCGCCACCAGCCAGGTCTCGCCCTCCTGGTGATCGGTGAGGTAGCGCATCAGCTGCGAGCTGACCTGCTCATCGCTTGACCGCTCGCCCCGTGCACCGCGCCCACCGTCGCCCCGGTTCCCGTCGGGCTGGTTGCCGTTGTGGCGCATCCCGCTCGGCTGCATGCCGTTGGACTGCTGACCGCCGTCGGCCATCGCGCGCCCACCGTCGCGCCCGTCACCCGGTCCGCCCGACCCACCGCTGGGACCTGCGGAGGGGAACGTCGCTTGCACCGGCGTCGACAGCGGGGTCACCGCGTAGGCGGTGGGGCCCGCGAGTGACGCGAGGACTCCCACCAGCGCACCGGCCGCGATGACACGACGCTTCCCGTCACCCCTGCCGCGCGGGAGGAGCAGTGGAACCATGATCGCGACACCGGCGACGAGCGAGACGATTGCGACAACGGTTCCCATCCACGGCAGGAAGTCCTCGTCCTGGCCGAGCAGGTGGGCGCTCCAGAAACCGGTCGCGACAATCGATCCCGGGAGCAGCAGGCCCCACCACTCGGTGTCGCGGGTCAGGCGCCACATGGCGATCACGCCCATGCCGACCAGCGCGGCGAGCGGCGCGGCCAGGGCGACCGTGTAGTACGTGTGCCAGATGCCCGAGGCGAAGGTGAACACTCCTGCCGTGACCAGCAGGGTTCCCGTCCACAGCAGGAAGTCCGCGCGCTGGGCGTCGTGCCGGGGGCGGTGCCACAGGTGCACGACCACCGCGATCGCGCCGAACAGCGCCAGCGGGAACAACCAGCCGACCTGCGGGGCGACCTCGCCGCTGAACAGCCGCGTCAAGCTGGAGTCGTCCATCCCTCCGGGCGTGCCCCCGCCCGGAGGTGCCCCGCCGCCGGGCATGCCGCCACCCGGTGACCCGCCACCGGGGCCGCCGCCCATCATCCCGGGCGAGATGATCCGGGCCTGTCCCTCGACGCGGCCGAGGCCGTTGTAGCCCAGCAGCAGGTCCAGGACGGTGTTGTTCGTGCTGCCGCCCACGTACGGCCGGGCCGAGCTCGGCACGAGGTCGACCACGAGCAGCCACGACAGGCTCACCGCCGCCATCGCGACACCCGCCACGCCCAGGTTGAGCAGCTTGCGCGGCCACGTCGGGCGGGCCGCCACCAGGTAGACGACCGCGATCACGGGCACCACGAAGAACGCCTGCAGCATCTTCGTGTTGAACGCCAGGCCGATCGAGACCGCGCACCACACCAGCGGCATCAGCCTGCCGGAGCGGATGGCGTTGGAGGCCGTCCACAGGGACAGCGCCAGCAGCAAGGTCAGCAGCATGTCCGGGTTGTTGTGGCGGGCCATCGTCACCGCGATCGGCGTCACCGCCAGCGCGAGTCCTGCCAGCACGCCGGCGGCGGGACCGAAGCCCCGGCGCACCACGTGCTGGACCACCCACACCGCGATCACGCCAGCGATGGCCTGCGGCAGCAGCAGGCTCCACGTGTTGAACCCGAACGCCCGCGCCGACAGCGCCTGCAGCCACAACGCCAGCGGCGGCTTGTCGACCGTGATGAACGACCCCGCGTCCAGCGCGCCGTAGAAGAACGCCTTCCAGCTTCGCGTCATCCCCAGCACCGCGGCCGAGTAGTAGGTGTTGGCCCACTGGTTGATCGACAGCGCCCACGTGTTGAGGAACGCGGCGAGCACCAGCACCGCCCAGCGGGCGGGCGATGACCATCTCGGCTCCCCGGTGCGGGAGAGCGGCAGACGCAGACGTGCGGCCATGCGCGGATTCCTTTCCGGAACGGACTTTCCCGCGTCGAGGGTGGCGGCCCCGGCTGGGAGGACCGTGTGAGTTGGCTGCACGTCCGCCGGGGGTGAGCACTCCCAGCCGATTCCCAGCTTCCGTCAACGGCGCTTGCACGTGCGTCGGGCTTGATGGATGCGGAACCGGATGAGAGGTGGTGGAGATGAGTGCCGTGCCGCAGCTCGGCCCCGCGACAACCCAGATCGAGATCGGGGCCGACAGGGCCCAGCGCGCGTCGAGGACCGCGACCGTCGACGTGGTGATCCCGGTCTACAACGAGGAACGTTCCCTTCCCGGGTGCCTGGAAGTGCTGAGCGGATACCTGGGCGAAGGGTTCCCCTTCTCGTGGTCGATCACCGTCGTGGACAACGCGAGCACGGACTCGACGCTGGACGTGGCGCACGGGCTGGCCCGGAAGATCCCCGACGTGCGGGTGCTGCACCTGGACCGCAAGGGGCGTGGCCTCGCGTTGCGCACCGCGTGGGGGTACAGCGACGCCGACGTCGTGGTCTACATGGACGTGGATCTGTCGACGGGGCTGGACGCCCTGCTGCCGCTGGTCGCACCGCTGGTCAACGGGCACTCCGACCTGGCCGTCGGTTCCCGGCTGGCGCCCGGTGCGCGGACCGTCCGCGGCGGGAAGCGAGAGATGATCTCCCGCGGCTACAACAAGATGATCAGGTGGACCCACGGTGCCCGGTTCACCGACGCCCAGTGCGGGTTCAAGGCG
This sequence comes from Saccharopolyspora karakumensis, assembly GCF_004349225.1. NCBI lineage: Bacteria > Bacillati > Actinomycetota > Actinomycetes > Pseudonocardiales > Pseudonocardiaceae > Saccharopolyspora > Saccharopolyspora karakumensis. The sequence continues at coordinate 1,589 of NZ_SMLA01000057.1, read as the reverse complement.
GCGCGCACCGACGTGATCCGCCCGCTGCTGCGGCAGGTGCGCGACGACTCGTGGTTCTTCGACACCGAACTGCTGCTGCTGGCCGAGCACAACGGCCTGCGGGTGCACGAGGTGCCGGTGGACTGGGTCGAGGACGTCGACACGCGGGTCAACGTGGTGCGCACCGCTACTGACGACATCGCCGGGCTCGTGCGGGTCGCGCGCGCGAAGATCACCGGAGCCGCGCGGGTCCCGGGGCTGCCGCAACGGCCGCAGCCACGCGCCGCGCACCCGCAGGCGGTGCTGGCCAAGCGGGAGAACGGGCTGCTGTGGCAGCTGGTCTCGTTCGGCGCGATCGGCCTGGTGTCCACGGCGCTCACCTCGGTGCTGTACGCGATCCTGCGCGGTTGGTGGCCACCACTGCTGGCGAACCTGGTGGCGCTGACCGTCACCACGCTGTGGAACACCGAGGCCAACCGCCGGTACACGTTCCTGCAGCAGCGAGGCACGTCCGGACGGGTGCACGCCCAAGGGCTGATCGTGTTCGCGCTGTACTACGTGGTCACCTCCGGTGCGCTGCTCGGACTGCACGCCTACTCGGCGGATCCGTCGCGCTGGTTGGAGATCCTGGTCCTCGTTCTGTCCTCTGTGGTCGGTACCGCTCTGCGGTTCGTACTGCTCCGCTCGTGGGTCTTCGCGGCCCCGGCCAAGGAAGAGGAAATGTCATGATCGCAGTCGAGGAGGCTGTGCCGCAGCGAACCGACAGCGGAGGGCCGCCACCGGTGTGGCGCCGGCTCGCGCTGGTGGGGACCTGCGCGCTCGCGGCAGTGCTCTACCTCTGGGGCATCGGGAGCTCCTGGGGCAACGGCTACTACTCGGCGGCCGTGAAGTCGATGTCGACGAGCTTCGAAGCGTTCTTCTTCGGCTCGTTCGACGCCGCCGGAGTGGTGACCGTCGACAAGCCGCCGATGGCCCTGTGGTTGCAGGTGCTGTCGGTGAAGGTCTTCGGGTTCAACCAGTTCGCGGTGCTGTTCCCGCAGGTCGTGTGCGGTGTCGCCGCCGTGTTCCTGCTGCACCGCACGGTTCGGCGGTGGGCCGGGGAGAACGCCGCGCTGATCGCCTCGCTGGTGCTGGCGCTGAGCCCCATCACGGTGCTGATCAACCGGGACAACAACCCGGACACGCTGCTGGTGCTGCTGGTGGTGGCCGCCGCCTGCGCGATGACGCGGGCGGTGTCCGGTCGCCGCTCGACGAGCTGGATCGCGCTGGCCGCGTTCCTGGTCGGCTGCGGGTTCATGACGAAGATGCTGCAGGCCTGGATGGTGCTGCCTGCGTTCGTCGTCGCCTACCTGGTGGGCAGCCGCAACGGCTGGGGGCGCAAGGCCCTCGACCTCGGCGTGGCGGCCGCGGTGCTGATGGTGAGCTCGTTCTGGTGGGTCGTGGCGACCGAGCTGTGGCCTTCGCCCAAGCCCTACATCGGTGGCAGCACCGACGGTTCGGCGTGGGACCTGATCTTCGGCTACAACGGCTTCGGCCGGATCCTCGGCAACACCGCGGGCAACGGCGGCGGTGGGCCGGGGAGAACGCCGCGCTGATCGCCTCGCTGGTGC
>NZ_SMLA01000056.1:0-41458 GCF_004349225.1 Saccharopolyspora karakumensis | reverse complement strand
ACCCTCGTCCTCCGCAAGGACATCGACCACACCATCAACAGGGTCCGCCTCCGCAAGCTCTGACCCACCCCGCTCCCGGGCCTCCCGGATTCAGCACCAACGTCCCTTCCGAGTGACCGTCCCGATTTCAGCGGTGTCGGGTGCGTTTGGTGAGCAGGAGTTGGAGGTGGGTGTTGAGGCGTTCGGTGGCGTCGGCGAGGTCGATGCCCGTGAGGTCGGTGGCGCGGCGGACGCGGTAGCGCAGGGTGTTGGGGTGCACGTGCAGGGCCGAGCTGGCGGCTTTGACGTCACCGAAGTGGTCCAGGTAGGCCAGCAGGCTGCGCGCGAGGTCCGTGGCGTGCTCGGAGTCGTGATCGTGGAGGGCGCTGAGCCGGGCGTCCCGGTAGCGCTCGTTGCCCTGCAGCACGGTCAGGATCTCGCTGATCACCACCTGCGCGCGCACGTCGGAGATCGTGGCGACCTCGGCGTCGATGTCGTGCCCCAAGGCCTCCAGCACCCGGTCGGCCTCGGCCCGCGACTCCGCCACCTCGTCCAGCGTCGGCACCGCGGAGCCCACTCCCGCCTGCACCCGCGAGGTCAGGTGCTGCTTGGCGGCGGCGACGATCTCGCGGGTCAGCGACAGCGCCGACTGCGCGGCGGAGCGCTCGGGCAGCTCCGGCAGCAGCACGTACACCCGCGACCCGATGGTCGTGACCAGTGCGCTGCGCCGGTAGGCCGAGGCGTGCACCGAGATCAGGCCGGTCATCTCCGCCCGCTGCAGCTCCAGCTCCGAGCGGTCGACGCTGCCCACCGGGCGCAGGGTGAACACCGCGACCACCGCGGGCCGGTCCGCGTCAGCGCCGATGTTGTCGGCGACCGAGCGCGCGTCGACCCGGCCTTCCAGCAGCCCGGCCAGCAGGTTCTCCCGGAGCCTCGGCCCCGCCGTGGCCTCTGAGCGCTGCCGGATCAGCTGCAGCGCCGCCAGCCGCGCGGCACCGAGCAGCGCGCGTTCGGACCGCTCCGACAGCGGGCGCCGGCCTTCCTGCACCCAGATCGAGCCGAGCGGTTGGCTGCCCGCGTGGATGCCCACCGCCATCCGGCGCCGGATGCCCAGGTCCGGTCGCTCGTCGATGCGCACCACGTCCTCACCGGCGCGAAGCCGCTGGTAGACGCCCCATTCGCGCAGCATCTCCAGGTACTGCTCGGGACCTTGGCGGCCGAGGATGGACAGCCGCCGCAGCTCGTCGACCTCGTCGTCGGAGCGCGAGTAGGCCAGCACGCGACTCGCGGTGTCCTCGATGCTGACGATGCCGTCGGTCATCGCCGCGACCGTCTGGGCCAGCGAGAACAGGTCGCCCAGCGCCTCGCCGACATCGGCGTCGCTGGTCAGCCGGGCGTTGTCGATCGCGTTGTGGGCGTAGGCCTCCAGCCGTTCCCAGCGGACCTCCGGTCGCACGCCCAGCAGCGCGATGCCGCCCGCGATCGCGGTGTCCCGCAACGATCGCGCCTCGGGCTCGGAGCCGACCTTGACCGCCACGACCGTGGCGCCGTCGCGCGCCGCGGCTCGCACCAGCGGCGCCGCGACCCGGCCGCGCGCGCCGATGACCAGCACGAAATCGCTGTCGCGAGCGCTGCCGGACTCCTCCTCCGGGTCGACAATGACCACATCACGAACCTCGACGTCCAAGCCTCGCGGTGCGGCGAGCACATCCACCAAGGGGTCACCGACCGCGGCCAGCAGCTGCCGCAGCGGCACTCCCACATCGGTCACTCCGACCGACTCGACATCACGTGCCATTTTTGTCCGATCCCACAAACCGACACCGTCAACGATAGCCAACTCAACAAGCTCCGGGCGCGAGTCACACCCTAACCTCCAATCAACACACCCACGGCGTCTCAAGGAGGCGGAACAGGCATGGACGCGATCACCTCGGTGCCGGTGCCCTACAACGAGCCGGTCAAGGGCTACGCGCCCGGCTCGCCGGAACGCGAGTCGCTGCAGAAGCGCGTGGCCGAGCTGGAATCCGAGCGCATCGAGCTCACCCAGACCATCGGCGGCACCCAGCGCATGGCGGGCGGAGACCGCTTCGACGTCGTCCAGCCCCACGACCACGCCCACGTGCTCGGCACGTCCGCCCAGGCCACCGCGGGCGACGTCGCCGACGCCGTGGCCGCCGCCAAGGACGCCGCACCCGGCTGGGCCGCGACCTCCTTCGACGAGCGGGCCGCGGTCATCCTGCGCGCCGCCGACCTGCTGGCCGGCCCCTGGCGCGACACCATCAACGGCGCCACCATCCTCGGCCAGTCCAAATCGGTGCAGCAGGCCGAGATCGACGCCGCCTGTGAGTTCATCGACTTCCTGCGGTTCAACGTCCACTACGCACGCCAGATCATCGCCGAGCAGCCCCGCTCGGTCCCCGGCGAGTGGAACCGCATGGACTACCGGCCCCTGGACGGGTTCGTCACCGCGATCACCCCGTTCAACTTCACCGCCATCGCCGGCAACCTGCCCACCGCGCCCGCGCTGATGGGCAACACCGTGGTGTGGAAACCGACCCCCTCGCAGCAGTTCGCCGCGCACTTCACGATGCGCCTGTTCGAGGCCGCCGGACTGCCCCCGGGCGTGATCAACCTCGTCACGGGCGACGGCCACGCCGTCAGCGACGTCGCGCTGACCGACCCGGGCTTCGCCGGGCTGCACTTCACCGGCTCCACCGCCACCTTCAAGAAGCTCTGGCGCACCATCGGCGAGAACCTCGACTCCTACCGCAGCTACCCGCGCATCGTGGGCGAGACCGGCGGCAAGGACTTCATCGTCGTGCACCCCTCCGCCGACCCCGCGCCGCTGGCCACCGCGTTCGCCCGCGGCGCCTTCGAGTTCCAGGGCCAGAAGTGCTCCGCCGCCTCCCGCGCCTACGTGCCGCGGTCCATCTGGGAGGGCGGCCTGCGCGAGGAGCTCGCCGACCTGGCGCGCACCATCCGCTTCGGCGACGTCACCGACTTCTCCTACTTCGGCGGTGCCGTCATCGACGCCCGCGCCTTCGCCAAGCACAAGGCCGCGCTGGACCGCGCCAAGACCACCGACACCATCGAGGTCCTGGCCGGAGGCGGCTACGACGACTCCGTCGGCTACTTCGTCGAACCCACCGTGCTGGTGTGCACCGACCCCACCGACGAGGTCTTCACCACCGAGTACTTCGGACCGATCCTCGCCGTGCACGTCTACGACGACACCCAGTACTCCCACATCCTCGACGTCGTGGACTCCTCCAGCCCCTACGCGCTGACCGGCGCGGTGTTCTCCACCGACCGCTCCGCCATCGACGAAGCCCACCGCAAGCTGCGCGGCGCGGCCGGCAACTTCTACGTCAACGACAAGCCCACCGGCTCGATCGTCTCCCGCCAGCCCTTCGGCGGCAGCCGCGCCTCCGGCACCAACGACAAGGCCGGGTCCCTGCTCAACATCCAGCGCTGGACCAGCCCCCGCGCCATCAAGGAAACCTGGGACGCGCCGACCGGCCACACCTACCCCCACATGGGATGAGCACGACGGGGCGCCCCGGACGGGTCCGGGGCGCCCCCCTGTATCCGGAACAGCTTGAGCGTGGGGAGAATTCGGTGTTGCGCAGTGCTTTGCTGGCCGCGGGACGCTCGCCTTCGGTGCGACGGCTCGTCGAGGCCAACCCGCTGACCAAGCCCGTGGTTCGGCGTTTCGTGCCCGGCACGTCGGCCGAGGACGCCGTGCGGGCCACCCGTGAGTTGAGCGGCCACGGCTTGTTCGTGACGCTGGACCGGCTCGGCGAGGACACCCTCGACGCGGGCCAAGCCACCGCCACCGTCCGGGACTACCGGCAGGTGCTGGGCGTTCTGGCCGAGCAGGGGCTCGGCGAGCGGGCCGAGGTGTCGGTGAAGCTGTCGGCGGTGGGCCAGTTCCTGCCCTCCGACGGCGAGAAGATCGCGCTGGACAACGCCCGGCTGATCTGCGAGGCCGCGAGCGCGGCGGGCACCACGGTCACCCTGGACATGGAGGACCACACCACCACCGACTCGACCCTGGGGATCCTGCGCGACCTGCGCGTGGACTTCCCGTGGGTGGGCGCGGTGCTGCAGGCCTACCTGCGGCGGACCGAGCAGGACTGCCGCGACCTGGCCACGGCCGGTTCCCGGGTCCGGTTGTGCAAGGGCGCCTACGACGAGCCGGAATCGGTGGCCTACCAGGGCAAGTCGGAGGTCGACCGCTCCTACGTGCGGTGCTTGAAGGTCCTGATGCAGGGCGAGGGCTACCCGATGGTCGCCTCGCACGACCCCCGCATGGTCGCCATCGCCGGTGAGCTGGCCGCCCGCAACGGCCGCACGGACGCGGACTTCGAGTACCAGATGCTCTACGGCATCCGCCCCGACGAGCAGCGCCGCATCGCCGCCGCCGGTGGACGGCTCCGCGTCTACGCCGCCTACGGCGACGAGTGGTACGGCTACTTCATGCGCCGCCTGGCCGAACGCCCGGCCAACCTCGCCTTCTTCCTCCGCTCCCTCGCCACCCAGGGCTGACCCCTACGGCGCCCGGGCAGTCCCCGAGTTCCACTGAAATTCGGGACCGGCCACCCGGGGTGACTCCGGCGGTGAGGTTGGGGAGTCACCCCGGGTGGGTGGTCAGGGCAGGGCCGTGATGCGGTCTGCCGGTGGTGGGGTGATGTTGGGGTGGACGTTGAGGTAGGCGAGGAAGGCGTCGAGGTCTACCGGGCCGCCTACGACGTCGGTGCCCTTGGTCAGTTCGGTGAAGCCGTCGCCGCCTCCGGCGAGGAAGTTGTTCACCGAGACCCGGTACGGGGTGTTGGGGTCGACCGGCTGACCGTTGATGCTGATCTCGGTGACCTTCGAGCCGATCGGCGCACCCGCCGAGTAGCTGTAGTGCAGACCGGCCGAGACCTGCAGGACGTTGGTCCCCTCCGGGGTCCACTGCTGCTCCAGGACCGCCTTGAGCTGGGCGCCGGTGAGCGTCATGGTCTGCATGATGTTGCCGAACGGCTGAACCGCGAACGCCTCGCCGTAGGTGACCACGCCGTCGCCCTCACCGGCCGGTGAGCCGGGGAAGAGCAGGTCGGCGCGGATGCCGCCGGGGTTGGTGATGGCGATCTGCGGCGAGTTGGCCGCGGTGGCCTCGAACTGCGCGTCGGCGATGACGTCGCCCAACGGCGACTCCCCGGACGGGGCGGCGGCGCGGGGCAGGTCGCCGGTGATGCTGCCGACCGGGCGGTTGGCGATCGGGGCCGCCTTGGTGGCCGCCTCGTCGATCAGCGCCTGAGCGGCGGGGTCGGCGGGCACGTCGCGGGTGACGATCTCGTTGCGCGCCTTGGTCTCCGCGCGCACGACGTCCTGGCTGACGCGGTCGATGGTCAGGTCGGCGACCGAGAGAAGGCGGCCGTAGGAGGCGCCTTGCAGCACCTGGCGCGGGTTGCCCGCCGGGTCGTCGATCGTGCAGTTGTACTGGGCGTGGCTGTGCCCGGTGAAGATCACGTCGACGTACGGCGACGCGGCCTTGGCGATCTCGCTCGCCGGCCCCGGCGTCAGGTTGCAGTCGTCGGGCCCACCGCTCTGGGTGCCGTCGCCCTGGTGCAGCAGCACGACCTGCGCCTTCACGCCCATGGTGTCGAGCATCTTCGAGGTGCGGTTGATGGCCTCGACCTCGTCGCCGAACTCGAGACCCTCGATGGCGCCGGGGGCGACCACCGACGGCAGCTCCTCCAGCGTCGCGCCGATGATGCCGACCCGCGTGCCGTTGACGTTCTGCACGTCGAAGGGCTTGAGCGCGGGACGACCGTCCGTGAAGGTGACGTTGGCGCCGAGCTGCTCGAAGTCCGCGCCGGGGTACGGGTCCCGGAACTGGCAGCCGTCGACGGGGTGGCAACCGCCGTCGGACATCCGCCGCAGTTCCTCGTATCCCTCGTCGAACTCGTGGTTCCCGACGACCGATGCGGACACGCCGAGCTGGTCGAGGAATTCGATCGTGGGCTCGTCGTGGAACAGCGCGCTGTTGACCGGCGAGGCGCCGACGTTGTCGCCCGCCGAGAGCACCAGCGAGTTCTTCACCTCTCCGCGCAGCCGCGCCACGTGGGTGGCCAGGAACTGCGCACCGCCGGCGTCGACGGTGCTGCCGTCGGGCAGCGTGACGCGGCCGGACGAGCCCGCCGGGGGTTCGAGGTTGCCGTGCAGGTCGTTGAACGTGATCAGCCGGACCTGGTTGGTCGACGGCGCCGTTCCCGCTGCCGGGGCCGCCGACACGGCCGGGGCCGCCGTCACCGCCGCCACGGCCAGCACGGCGGTCCCCAGCGCCGCCGGACGGCTGAACCGAGCTGTCTTCACACCGATTTCCTTCCGCTGAGTGCCCTCCGCTCCACTTCCCCGACGCGCCGGAGGGTCGCCAGCGGAGATCTTCTCCTGCGGACATGTCCAAGACCAGCACGACCAGGTGAATGTCTGGAAGCGGACACCCACGGCGCCCGGGGCTCGGCGGACCCCCTGAAACCGGTCTGACCAGGCGAGAAAGCACGGGGAAAGCCCTGTTCCTCAGGATGGACTCCGATTTGGACAGGGCCGCTGGCGGACGTCGTTCACTTGGGGGAGTGATCGGGATGGATTCGGGCACGCTGGATCTCTCCACCTTCCCGGAACTGCCCGGTCGCGGTGCTCTGATCACCGACGGGGACGAGCTGCACGCCTCCGACCTCGGCAATCTCGTCGACCGAAGACCCGCCGCGATCCTGCGTCCGCGGTCCACCACCGACATCGCCGTCGCGGCCGCCTGGTGCTGCCGCAACGGCGTCCCGCTGCGCGCCCACGGCACCCTGCACACCACCGGTGGCCAGGCGCTGTGCCCGTCCGGCGGGATCCAGGTCGACATGCGCAGCCTCGACCTCATCCACGCGGTGACCGACGACCACGCCGACGTCGAGGCCGGAGTGCTGCTGCGCGACGTCGTCTGGCACGCCTGGCTGCGCGGACGCCGGTTGACCTCGGGCCCGACCGGATACCTCCAGCTGAGCACGGGTGGAGTGCTCAGCGTCGGCGGCATCTCCAGCCTGCACCGCGAGGGGGCGATCATCGACCGGGTGCAGGCCGTCGAGGTCGTCACGCCGTCGGGAGCTGTGCGGTGGTGCACTCCGGAGCGCAACGGCGAACTGTTCAACGCCGTCCTCGGCGGGCTCGGCTGCGCGGGGATCATCACGCGCGCGCGGCTCGCGCTGACCCCGGTTTCGCCGCTGACCAGGGTGTACGACCTGCACTTCCCGTCGCTGCAGGAAGCGGTGCGGGCTGCTCGCGTGCTGGTCCGGCGCGGTGAGGTCGACGACCTGCTGATCCGCTGGTTCGCCCCGCAGCGCCACCGCTACCAGCTCCGCTTCACCGCCTACCACCGCGCGGACCGCAAGCCCGACGACGCGCACCTGCTGCGCGGGCTCGGCGTGACCGCGCAGATCTGGGACGTCTCCTACTGGGAGTTCGCGACCAGCACCGACAACCGCTACGAGCCGTTCGTGACGGCCGGTTGGAACCGGGTGCACAAGGTGTGGGCGGACTACTTCATGCCCGATTCGGCGCTGGACGAGTTCCTGGCGGGCACCGCACCGGAGATCACCGACCTCGATCTCAGCGAGACCAGCATCGGGTTGCTGTTCCCGCACCGACGCGCGTCGTTCTCCCGTCCCGGCCTGCGCCTCCCGGACGACGAGCTGGTGTGGCTGTTCGACATGTTCTCCGACGCCGCGGGTCAGACCGATCCGTTCTGGCTGCCGGACCGGCTGCGCCGCAACCAGCGCTGGCACCGCCGCGCCGCCGAGCTGGGCGGAACCCTCTACCCCATCGGCACCGACCTCGACCCGGCCTCCCACGACCTGGTGCTCGCCCACCCCGCCCGGATGTCCTTCGCGCAGGAGGACCAGTGCCTCAGGTGAGCGTCCCTCCGGCACGCGGCACGTCGGGTCAGCGCGTGCCTCGGGCTTCGGCGCGGAAGGTCAGCGGGCTTCGGCCGTCGTGCTTGCGGAAGAACTTGCTGAAGTCTCCCGGCGTGCTGAAGCCGAGGTGGCGGGCGATGTCCGCCGAGGCGCGGTCGGTGTGGACGAGCAGCCGCTTGGCCTCCAGGACGATCCGGGCGTCCAGGTAGGACTTCGCCGAGCGTCCCGTCGCGGACAGCGTTGCGCGGGTGAGGGTTCGAGCGCTGTACCCGAGGTCGGCCGCGTAGTCGGCGACTCGGTGGGTGCGGGTGAAGTCGCGCTCCACCGCCGCCTGGAACCGCTCGAACGGGCTGTCGGCCGGGGTGGCGGGCGGCGGTGCTTCACCCGCGTGGGCCAGTCGCAGCAGCAGCACGGCCAGCAGCATCCGCAGCGACCTGTTGTGCGCCTCCAGCGTCATCGAGCCCAGGTCGGCGTAATCGGCGAGCAGGTGCCGCATTGCCAGATCGACCGCGTCGCGGGCCGAACCTGCCGGCAGCAGCGGGATGTCCGGTGGTGGCGGGTCGACGGTGACGAAGCCGGGGCGCCAGATGACGATCGTGCCGCGCGAGCGCGTCAGCGCGCCGTACTGGTGCACCTGGCCGGGGCGCACCCACAGCCAGCCGCCGGGTTCGACGACGTGCTCGGTGAAGTCGACCGCGTGCGGCAGTGGCTCGGCGTCGGCGTGGACGTGGATCAGGTGGTGGAAGTCGGGCCGCTGCGGACCCGCGAGGTCGATCCCGCGGCGCTCGGCGCGCGAGCGCAGCTCGGTGAAGTCGATGACGTCCATGCCGATCGGCGCGTTCAGCCCCGGCCGGTAGCCGACGTCGGTGATCTCAGTCATCCGCCGTACTGTCCGATTCTCCCCATCGCGTGTCGCCAGAATACCTGCTCACCTGCGTGATCGGCGCTTAGCGTGGAGCCATCAGCACGAGGTGACCGAAAAGGAGAAGCGTGCGACTCGTCGTGGGGATGACCGGAGCGACCGGGGCGCCGCTCGGCGTGCGACTGCTGGAGCAGCTGAGCGAACTGCCCGAGGTGGAGACCCACCTGGTGCTCAGCCGCTGGGCGCGGGCAACGGTGGAGTTGGAGACCGGGCTGAGCACCAAGGAGATCGGCGAGCGCGCCGACGTCGTCCACAACCCGGACGACCAGGGCGCGAGCATCTCGTCGGGCTCGTACCGCACCGACGGCATGGTGATCGTGCCGTGCTCGATGAAGACCCTCGCCGGCATCCGCTCCGGTTACGCCGACGGGCTGGTGGCGCGCGCGGCGGACGTGACGATCAAGGAACGCCGCCCGCTGGTGCTCGTGCCGCGCGAGACGCCGCTGAGCGAGATCCACCTGGAGAACATGCTGGCGCTCTCGCGGATGGGCGTGCGGATCGTGCCTCCGATGCCCGCCTTCTACAACAACCCGGCCTCGATCGACGACTTCGTCGAGCACCTCACCGCCCGCGTCCTCGACCAGCTCGACCTGCCGGCTCCGGCCGCCCAGCGCTGGGAAGGGCTGCGCACCGCCAAGCTCAAGGTTTCCTGAGTTCCTTCTGCGGGCTACGCGAAGCCGTAGCCCGCGAGGCGTGAAGACGACCTGAGCAACTGGCACCGCCGGCGTGTCAGGTTCCGCCACCCGCACCCGCCACGCAAAGAGGACCAAAACCGGCCTCTGAAGGAGAAGTCACGATGGCCTACGACGACCTGCGGTCGTTCCTGGACGCCCTGGAGAAGGAGGGGCAGCTGCTGCGGATCAGCGAGGAGGTGTCCCCCGAACCGGACCTTGCCGCCGCGGCGAACGCAGCGGGCCGCATCGGGGAGGGCGCCCCGGCGTTGTGGTTCGACAACGTCTCCGGGTTCACCGACGCGCGGATCGCGATGAACGTGCACGGGTCCTGGCGCAACCACGCGATGGCGCTGGGCCTGCCGAAGGAGACCTCCACCCGCGAGCAGGTCGAGGAGTTCGCCCGCCGCTGGGACGACTTCCCGGTCACCCCGGTCCGCCGGGAGGACGCGCCGTGGAAGGCCAACAGCGTCTCCGGCGCGGACGTGGACCTCTTCGACGTGCTGCCGCTGTTCCGGCTCAACGACGGTGACGGCGGGTTCTACCTGGACAAGGCCGCCGTCGTCTCGCGCGACCCGGACGCGCCGGAGGACTTCGACAAGCAGAACCTGGGCATCTACCGGATCGAGGTGATCGGGACGGATCGGCTCGCGCTGCAACCGGTGCCGATGCACGACATCGCTCAGCACCTGCGCAAGGCCGAGGAGCTCGGCGAGGACCTGCCGGTGGCGATCACCCTCGGCAACGACCCGGTGGTGCCGATCGTGGCGGGCATGCCGATGGCCTACGACCAGTCCGAGTACGAGATGGCCGGTGCGCTGCGCGGCGAGCCGATGCCGATCGCGACCGCCCCGCTGACCGGCTTCGACGTGCCGTGGGGTTCGGAGGTCGTCATCGAGGGCTTCATCGAGTCGCGGGTGCGCCAGATCGAGGGCCCGTTCGGCGAGTTCACCGGGCACTACTCGGGTGGCAGGCGGATGCCGGTGGTGCGCGTCGAGCGGATCTCCTACCGCACCAACCCGATCTTCGAGTCGCTGTACCTGGGCATGCCCTGGACCGAGTGCGACTACCTGGTGGGCCCGAACACCTGCGTCCCGCTGCTCAAGCAGCTGCGCGCCGAGTTCCCGGAGGTCAAGGCCGTCAACGCGATGTACACGCACGGCCTGCTGGTGATCATCTCCACGGCCAAGCGCTACGGCGGTTTCGCCAAGGCGGTGGGCATGCGCGCGATGACCACGCCGCACGGCCTGGGTTACGTCAGCCAGGTGATCCTGGTCGACGAGGACGTCGACCCGTTCGACCTGCCGCAGGTCATGTGGGCGCAGTCGGCGAAGGTCAACCCGTCCGAGGACGTCGTGGTCATCCCGAACCTGTCGGTGGTGGAACTGGCCCCCGCCTCCCAGCCGGCGGGCGTCACCAGCAAGATGATCATCGACGCGACCACTCCCGTGAAGCCCGACGTGCGCGGCAACTTCGGCACTCCGACCAAGGACCTCCCCGAGACCGTCGAGTGGGCCGAACGCCTGCGCTCCGAGCTCGCCAACCGGTGAAGCGCACTGCGCGGAAGGGAAATTCGATGCCGACGATCTGCCCCCGCTGCGCGGATCCGGAGATCCGCACCGTGACGACGTCTCCGGTGCCGGGCGTCTGGGAGGTGCTGCAGTGCCCGCGCTGCCTGTACATGTGGCGCACCACCGAACCCGCCCGCCGCACCACCCGCGAGCACTACCCGGAGCAGTTCCGCCTCACCCCGGAAGCCATCGCCGCCGCCTCCGAGGTCCCGACCATCCCGCCGCTGCGCGGCTGAGAACCGGAGGCTAGAGCCTGTCGGCGAGAACTGCCTTGCCCTCCCCGGTGAGCTCGGTGAAGGCGGCCGACCTCCCGGCGAGGGTCATCAGCAGCGCTTCACCCGGCCCCCGGACTTCGGAGCCCTCGCCGCGGGTCCAGTCGAGGTCCGCGGCCACCAGGCGGAGGCCGGCGGCGCGCTTCTTGGCCCCGACGGGTGGGGCTTTGAACGCCAGGTCCAGAACGGCGCGCAGCCGTTGCGGTGGGATCTCGCGTGGGTGGCCGAGCGGACGGCGGATGTCCTGGTGGTGGATCAGCGCGTCCACCAGCGGGATCATGCCGCCCAGGGCCGTGATCGGGCCGGTGGGCCGGAGGCGGGCGCGCAGTCGGTCGAGCAGTTCGACGGTGCTGCGGGCACGGGTCTCGGCGACGCCGAGATCGTTGATGGCGTTCGGCGCGAAGCCCGCCCGGGCGGCGCGCTTGAGCACGTCGGGCCAGGTGAGGTCGTCGTAGCTGATCGCGTGCGCGACCACGTCGCGCACCCGCCAGCCCGCGCACAGGCTCGGCGCCTCCCACTGCTCGCGGGTGAGCGTGCCGAGGTACTCCGCGAGATCGGTGCGTTCGGCGACGGCCATCGCCATCGTGTCGGCTCGCCCCATGGACCACCTCCAGCTCCGCGTGCGCCGCGCCCGCACCTGCGAACCTGCCACGACCGAGGCCGGTGTGCGCGTGCGAGCGGGTTCACGGTAGCCCCGACCCCTGACAGTCGAGGTCGTCCGCCGGAAGTTCGCCGGTGAGCAGGTAGTTCGCGGCCGCGTCGTCGACGCAGGGGTTGCGCTGGCTGGCGAAGACGCCGTGCGAGTAGGAGTCGTGCAGGGTCACCATGCGCGCGCCGGGAAGCCTGGCCTGCATCCGCCGGGCACCGTCGAGCGGGGTGGTCGGGTCGTGCTCGGCCTGGGTGAGCAGCACCGGCGGCATGTCCGGGTGCCCGAACCGGGCGGGCTCGACGGGTTCCGGCCAGTAGGCGCAGGTGGTCGCTTCGAGCCCGGTGACGATCGGTTCGGGGTCGGCCGCGCGCAGCGCCCGGAGGGAGCCGATGACCTCGTCCTCGGTGGGACGCCTGCTGTCGGCGCACTTGACGGTGCGCAGAGCCGCCTCGTAGTTGCGGGATTCCGGGTCGCTCTCGGGCAGCGCGGGGCTCAGCGGCGCGCCGTGGTGCACGTGGGCGCTGAGATCGCGGGCGAAGGGCTCCCAGCGCTCGGTGCGCGAGAGGGCCTTGTAGACGAGGTTGTCGAACTCCGCCGGGCCGAAGCTGCCGGTCAGCCCGTCCCGCGCCGTCGAATACGTCTTGCGGACCTGCTGCTTCGTCTCGCCGAGCCCGAATTCCGGGTGCGCGGCGATCCATTCGAAGAGGGTGTCGCGCTGGTCGAGCATCGCGAACGCCTGTCGGACGTCGAAGTCGTGCCAGCGGTCCGGGCTCACGACGCTGTCGAGCACCATCCGCCCGACGCGGTCGGGGAACTGCGCTGCGTAGGCGGCACCGAGGTAGCTGCCGTAGGAAACGCCGAGGAAGTTGAGCTTCGGCTCGCCGAGCGCCTCCCGGACGCGGTCCACGTCGCGGGCGGTGCTCGTGGTGTTCATCCACGCCGCGTCCGGGTTGTGCTGCAGGCAGTCCTCGGCCATCGCGCGTAATCGCTGCAGATGTTCGGATTCCGCTCGCCGACCGGCCGGAACCGGCTCGGGCGCGGGGTGTTCGAAGAGCCCGCCCAGTTCACCGCAGTCGAGCGGAGCGCTGCGGCCGACGCCGCGCGGGTCGAACCCGATGATGTCGTAGCTGCGCCGCACCGACTCCGGCAGCTTCGCCCCCTTGCTCACCGCGTACTCCAGCCCGGAACCGCCGGGCCCTCCCGGGTTGACCAGCAGCGCGCCCCGGTGTTCGGCGGGCGTGCCGGTCGCGCGCACGCGCGAGATCGCGATGGAGATCGACCTGCTCCCCTCGCCCAGCGGGACCGACAGCTCGGCGCACTCGGCACCGTCGAAGGGGCAGGCACCGAACTCGGGCGGTTCGGCCGCCGCGGGCGTTGCGGTGAGCAAGGGGGCGAGCAGCGCCAGAGCTACCACCGGGCGAAGCGTTCTCATCACTTCGGGTTCACATCCCTACGGCGTGTTGTCAGACTTATTGAAAACGATTATCATCGCCGAGCGTCAAGCGCAATGACCGGGAGGAGTCGGTGTGAGTCACCTGTTGTTGGTGGAGAGCTGGGTCGGGGCGATGAGCACGTTGCTCCCCAGAGCGATCAACGAGGAGGGCCACCGGTTCAGCTTCGTCACCAGAGATCTCCAGCACTACCTGCGCTCCGCCCCCGGACCCGGCCCGCACCCGCTGCTCGGCGCGGACAACGTGCTCACCTGCGAGACCAACGACCCCGAAGTGCTGCTGCCGCACCTGGAACGGCTGCAACCGGTGCTGGGCTTCGACGGGGTGGCGACCTCCTGCGACTACTACCTGCCCACCGCCGCGAAGATCGCCCAGCGGCTGGGGCTCCCCGGTCCCGCACCGGAAGCCGTCGAGAGCGCCTGCGCCAAGGACCGGACGCGGCGCGCGCTGCACGAGGCCGGAGTTCCCGGACCGGCGTTCGCGCTCGCCGAAACGCTGCGCTGCCTGGAAGAGGCTGCTGCGGCGATGGGTTTCCCGCTGGTGCTCAAGCCCGTCGACCTGTGCGCGGGCATGTTCGTGCGGCGGGTCGACGACGTCGAGCAGCTGCGCGCGGCTTTCGCTGAGCTGCGAGGATTTCCGGTCAACGCTCGTGGCCAGCAACGCAGTCCCGTGGTGTTGCTGGAGGAGCTGTTGACCGGCGCCGAGGTGAGCGTGGAGACGGTCACCTCCGGCGGGCGGACCACGGTCGTCGGCGTCACCGACAAGAGCGTCGCCGGCGCACCGTGGTTCGTCGAAACCGGTCACATGTTCCCGGCCGCGCTCGACGACGAGACCCGCGACGGCGTCACCTCGACCGCCGTGGCCGCGATCGAGGCGCTGGGACTGGACAACACCGTCTGCCACACCGAGATCAAGCTGACCGCCGACGGCCCGCGCATCGTCGAGGTCAACCCGCGTCCGGCGGGCAACCAGATCACCGAGCTGATCCGCCGCGTCACCGGCATCGACCTCGCCGGGGTGTACGCGCAGGTGGCGCTGGGCGAGAAGCCCGATCTCAGCCCGGTCGACACCGGGGCGTCGAGCGCGGCGATCTCGTTCCTGCTGCCGCCGCGCACCGGGCCGATCGCCGAGATCCAGGGCACCGAAGCGCTGCGCGATCCCGCGGTGGCGGAGTTCAAGCTCAAGCCCGCCGGCCACCGGGCCGGTCCCGCGACCAGCAACAACAACTACCTGGGCCACGTGATGGTGACCAGCGACCGGCCGGGCGCGGCGCGTCCGCACGCCGAGCTGCTGATCTCCGGGCTGGACGTGCGCTACGCGGAGGACGCCGCGTGACGGCGCTGGACGACCTGATCGAGGCCGCTCTCCCCGAGGCGGATTCCGAGATCAGCGTGGGTTTCCTGACCCAGCAAGGAGTCCGGCACGCCTCCCGGCAGCGCTCCTACCGCAACCACGTGCTCAGCCTCCGCGTCGGTGACGCCGTCGGATCGTGCGCGGTGGAACCCGGCGAAGTCGGCGAGGACGTCGTGCTGGACTGCGTCGGCGAACCCGTCCGCAAGCTCCTGCGGCACCCGCTGCCCGCCGTGCGGATCGCCGCTCTCGACGCGCACCTGCAGCACCTGCGTCCGCACCACGAGCACGCCGAGGCCGTGCACCTCGACCGCGGTGACTCGTTGCGGAAATCGCTGCACCGCTCGGAGCACGTCGTGAGCCTGCTGCCCTCCGGGGTCCGCCGGGTGCTGGTCGTGGGCGTCGTGAACTCGCTGCTGCAACGCCTGCGGGAACGCGGGATCGGCTACGTGGCCTGCGACCGCAAGGGCGGCCGCACCGAGTGGGACGAACCGGTGATCACCGACGCCGAGAGCGCGCTGGACGACTGCGACGCGGTGCTGGCCTCCGGGATGGTGCTGGGCAGCGGAACCTTCGAGACGCTGCTCGACCACGCGCGCCGGACCGGCGAACCGCTGGTGTTCTTCGCCCAGACCGGCAGCGGCGTCCTCCCGCACTTCCTCGGTGACGGCGTCACCGCCGTGTCCGCCGAGCCGTACCCGTTCTTCTGGCTCGACGGCGGCCCGAGCGTGCTCTACCGCTACTCGGAGGTGACGTGCCGTTGAACGCAGCACCGAACCCCGACCTGTTGGATCTCGTCCGGGAAACACCCCTGGCGAGGGTGTCGGCTCCGCTGCCGCGCCCCCACCCGGGGTTCTGGGCGAAGCTGGAATGCCTCAGCGCGGGTGGGATGAAAGCTCGCGCCGCCCTGTCGATGCTGCGCGGTGCTCGCCTGCGCGGCGAGCTGCGCCCCGGCGCTCCGGTCGTGGAGTCGACCAGCGGAACCCTCGGCGTGGGACTGGCTTTCGCCGGCAACGCGCTGGGACATCCGATCGTGCTGGTCGTCGACAGCGAGCTCGAACCCGGCATGCGCGCGCTGCTGCGGGCCCACGGAGCCCGGCTGGAGGTCGTCGACCGGCCGCATCCGGTGGGCGGCTGGCAGCAGGCGCGACTGGACCGGGTGCAGCGGATCTGCCGCGACCTGCCCGGCGCCTACTGGCCGGACCAGTACAACAACCCCGACAACCCGGCCGGCTACGACGAGATGGGCGCCGAGATCGCCCGCTGTCTGGACCGCGTCGACGTGCTGGTGTGCAGCGTCGGCTCCGGCGGGCACAGCTCGGGTGCGATCCGCGCGGTGCGCAAGCGGTGGCCGCAGGCGCGGCTGATCGGCGTGGACACCGTCGGATCGACGATCTTCGGCCAGCCCGCGCGTCCTCGCGTGATGCGCGGTCTCGGCAGCAGCATCCACCCCCGCAACGTCGCCTACGAGCTCTTCGACGAGGTGCACTGGGTCGGTCCCGCCGAAGCGGTCGCCGCCTGCCGCACCCTGGCCCGCGACTCCTTCGTCACCGGCGGCTGGAGCACCGGGGCGGTGGCGCTGGTCGCGGCGTGGGCGTCGCGGGTGGAGCCGGGCGCGAACGTCGTGACGGTGTTCCCCGACGGTCCGCAGCGCTACCTGGGCACCGTCTTCGACGACGACTACTGCCGCGCGCGCGGACTCCTCGACTGCGCCACGGCCATCCGCCCGGTGGAGGTCGCCGATCCCGAGGTCGAGGCCACGGGGTGGACGCGCTGCCGGGTGATCAGCGACCCGCTGGTGAAGCTGGAGGTGCCCGCGTGAAGCTGAGCTGGCGGGTGGGTGGACTCGCGCTGCGCGAACCGCTGCGGATCTCGCGGTCGGTCATGGCCGAACGCGGCGCGGTCACCGTCATCGCGGAGCACGACGGCGTCGTCGGCCACGGCGAGGTGGTGACCAGCGTCTACTACGGACTGGACGTGGACCGCATCGAGCGCGAGCTCGCAGCGGCGCAACGGGACCTCGCCCCGCTCGACCCCACTTCGGCTCTGGTGGAGGGCATTTCGGCTTCCCCCGGCGTGCGGTCGGGGGTGGACGCCGCGTTGCACGACCTGGTGGCCCGCACGCGCGGCGTCGCCGTCTACGACCTGGTCGGAACGGCGCCGAGCTGGCCGGTGCCCACGGCGCGCACCATCGGCATCACCCCGACCCACCGCGCCGTGGCGTCGGCCTGCGAACTGGCCTCCCAGGGGTTCCGGCTGCTCAAGGTGAAGATCGGCGCCGAGCCCGAGGAGCTCGACCGGGTCAAGGCCCTCCGCGACGCCCTGCCGGACGTCCGGCTGCTGCTGGACCCCAACGGCGCCTGGGAACCCGAGCGGGCGGCCGACATGCTGCGCGCCGCGGCCGAATTCGACATCGACGCGGTGGAGCAGCCCATCGCCCCGGGAACACCCGCCGTGCTCGCCCAGGTGGCGGCGGACTCCCCGATCCCGGTGATCGCCGACGAGGACGCCCGCACCGTCGACGACGTGCGCGCGCTGGGGTCACGGGTGCACGGGATCAACATCAAACTGCCCGAATGCGGTGGCATTCGGGCCGCGCGGGAAATCGTCGACACCGCACGGGACTTCGGCGTCGACGTGATGCTGGGGTGCCAGGTCGCCAGTTCGCTGGGCATCGCCCCGGCCGTGCACCTGACCGGCCTTGCCCGCTGGGTCGACCTCGACGGTCACCTGCTGCTGGCCCGCGACCCCTGGACCGGCATCGGCGGTGAGGACGGGTTGCTGCGCGTCACCGGCACCACCGGACTGGGGGTTCGACCCGCTTGAAGACCTGGCGACTCATCCGCACCTACCCGCTGGCGGTGCAGGTGCTGCTGGTCAACCAGCTCGGCGTGAACACCGGCTTCTACCTGCTCATCCCCTACCTCGCCGGCTACCTCGGGCACGACCTCGGGATGTCGGCGGCGGTGGTCGGGGTGATCCTCGGCGTGCGCAACCTCAGCCAGCAGGGCCTGTTCCTGGTCGGTGGCTCGGCCGCGGACCGGCTCGGCGCGCGCGGCGTCATCATCGCCGGATGCGCGCTGCGCGCGGTGGGCTTCGGGCTGTTCGCCTTCGGCACCTCGGTGCCGGTGCTGCTGGGCGCCTCGGTGCTCAGCGGCCTGGCCGGTGCGCTGTTCAACCCGGCGGTGCGCGCCTACCTCGCGACCGAGGCCGGTGACCGTCGCGCCGAGGTGTTCTCGCTGTTCAACGTCTTCGCCAACAGCGGGATGCTGCTCGGTCCGCTGCTGGGCAGCGCGCTGCTGCTGGTGAACTTCCGGCTCTCGGCGGTGATCGCGGCGGTGATCTTCGCGCTGCTGACGGTCGCGCAGGTGCTGGTGCTGCCGGTGCGGCGGGTGGAGCGCTCGGGGACCTCGGTTCTCACCGACTGGCGCGGTGTGCTCACCGACCGCCGGTTCCTGGCGTTCACCGGAGCGCTGACCGGCATGTTCGCCCTGCAGAACCAGCTGTACCTGGTGCTCCCGATGCACGCCGAGCAGTTCACCGGTTCGCCTGCGGCGGTGTCGGTGATCTTCCTGGTGTCGACGGCGGCGAGCCTGCTGCTGCAGGTGCGCATCACCGCCCGGTTCTCCGAGCGGTGGAGCCGTGGGCGTTCCATCGCCACCGGTCTGGCGCTGATGGGCGGATCGTTCGCGGTCACGGCCGTCGCGGCGAGCCTGCTGCCCGGCGCTGCGCCGGCCTCGCCCGGGGAGGCGCTGCTGCGGCTGACCCCGGTGCTGGTCACCGCGTTCGGGCTGTCCGTCGGCGTGATGCTGGCGCAACCGTTCGTCTACGAGCTCATCCCGTCGTTCGGGGGCACGGCGCTGTCCGGCACCTACTTCGGCGTGTTCTACCTGGCCTCCGGTCTGACGGCCGCCGCGGGCAACGCCCTCATCGGCTGGGCCACCGACCTCGCGGCCCCGCGCCTGCCGTGGCTCCCGTCCGCCCTGTGCGTCCTCATCGGACTCGCCTCCGCACTGGCCGTCCTCGCCGTCCACCGCCGCACCGGCATCGGCCCCCGAACCGAGGAACCCGCATGCGCAACTTCCTGACCGACAACCCCGAGATCTACGAGGCCTGGTTCCCCGACCCCCACCACACCGCGGCCACCTTCGTCCACGACGTCGTCACCCGCTTCACCGGATTTCAGCGGAAACCCGATCCCGGATCTCAGTGGAAATCAGAAACCCGATCTCCACTGAAATCCCAACGCCCGAGCCGGGGCCTGCTCGACGTGGGGTGCGGGACGGGCCGGGACGCGCGGTTCTGGGCGCGCAACGGGTACCGGGTGACCGGCATCGACACCTCCGCCGACATGGTCGCCCACGCCCAACGGCACTGCCCGGAGGCGGAGTTCGTCGTCGCCGACATGCGGGAGTTCTCGCTGGGGCGCGAGTACGACGTGATCACCTGCCTGGACAGCGCGCTGCTGTACTGCCACCGCAACGAGGAGCTGGTGTCGTTCCTGCGGCGGTGCCACGAGCACCTCCGTCCCGGCGGGCTGCTGATCACCGAGGCCCGCAACGGGGCCTTCTTCCTGGGCAACACCGAACTGCTGGACGAGACCACCGAACGCGAGCTCACCTACGACGGGGCGACCTACCGGTCCCGGACGCGGTTGTGGATCGACCACGCCGAACAGCTGCTCCGGCGAGAACGCGTGTGGCGGCACGACGGCTCCGAGCTCGTCCAGCGATCCGCCTGGCGGCTGCTGTTCCCGCAGGAACTGCGCCACTTCGCCGACACCTGCGGATTCGACGTCCTGGCCCTGTTCGACGAACCCGGCCCCCGCACCGACAGCCCGTGGCAGGCCGACGCGGAGCTGTCCGAGCGGATGTCCGGAGACCGCCTGCACCTGATCGCACGCCGACGCTGAAGGAGATCCCCATGCAGAACCTGAACCGCCGCGGCTTCCTGGGCCTGACCGCCGGCGCCGTCCTGCTCACCGGTTGCGCCCCGGGCGGTGGGAGCACCGTCGGAGCGCCGAAACCCGGTGGCCGGTTACGCGCCGCGTTCTCCGGCGGTGGCGCCGCCGAGGTCCTCGACCCGCACGAGACCGACCTCTACATCGAGATCGCCCGCGCCAAGGCCCTCTACGACAAGCTCGCCGACTACGGCTCCGACATGTCCCCGCAGCCCCGGCTGGCCGAGCGCTGGGAACCCTCCGCCGACCTGCTGACCTGGCGGATCATCCTGCGGGAGACGAACTTCCACGACGGCCGCCCGCTGCGCGCCGCCGATGTGCTGGCCAGCTACGCGCGCATCACCGAACCCGGCGGCAGCCGCCGCGCCAAGTCCACCCTGTCGGTGATCGACCTGGCGAACAGCCGCGCGATCGACGACCGCACCGTCGAGTTCCGGCTCAAGCGGCCCTACGCCGAGTTCCCCAACGCGCTGGCCACCCTCGGCGCCTACATCGTCCCCGAGGGCACCACCGACTTCAGCAAGCCGATCGGCACCGGTCCGTTCAAGCTGGTCTCCTTCGAGCCGGGACGCTCGTTCCTCGCAGCGCGCAATCCCGAGTACTTCGACGGCGCGCCGCTGGTCGACGAGCTGCAGATCGTGGTCACCAACGACGAGGCCGCGCGGGTGAACGCGCTGCTGGGCAAGCAGATCGACTACGCCCACGACCTCACCCTCACCAGCGCCCGCACCTACGAGTCCAGCGGGCAGCTCCAGGTCCACCGGTTGCCGCTGGGCAACTTCCACGGCGTGGCGATGAAGGTTGACCGCCCGCCGTTCGACCGCCTCGAGCTGAGGCAGGCCATGTTCCACCTCATCGACCGCGAGGAGCTGCTGCGCTCGGTGCTGCAGAACTCCGGCCAGGTCGGCAACGACCTCTACGGCAAGGGATACCGCTACTACGCCGAACTGCCGCAGCGCCGGCAGGACCTGGCGAAGGCGCGGGCGCTGGTGAAGCAGGCCGGAGCCGAGGGCATGACCATCGACTTCAACACCTCCGACGCCTCCACCGGACTGAAGGAGGCTGCGATGGCCATCGGCGACCAGGCGCGCGCGGTGGGCCTCAACCTCAACGTGCGACTGGGCAACAAGGACACCTACTGGTCCGACATCAACAAGAGCGGTGTCCTGGCCAGCTACCGGTCCGGCGGGATGCCGCTGGACTCGCACTTCTCGCAGCGGTTGCTGTCGGGTTCCACGACCAACAACACCGCGTGGCGGCGCCCGGAGTTCGACGCCCTCTACGACGAGGCGCAGTCCACCCTGGACGAGAACCGCCGCGCCGAGATCTACCGGCGCATGCAGGAGCAGCTGTTCCACGAGGGCGGCTTCGTCTGGTGGGGCGTGTCCGACTGGATCGTCGCCTCGGCCGCCAACGTCGGCGGGGTCGACGACCGGGCGCCCGCCAACACCCTGGACTGGGCGCGCTTCGACAAGGTGTGGCTGGCGTGATCCCTTACCTGCTTCGCCGCGTCCTGCTCGGCGTCGTCCAGGTGTTCCTCGTGGT
This sequence comes from Saccharopolyspora karakumensis, assembly GCF_004349225.1. Lineage (NCBI taxonomy): Bacteria > Bacillati > Actinomycetota > Actinomycetes > Pseudonocardiales > Pseudonocardiaceae > Saccharopolyspora > Saccharopolyspora karakumensis. The sequence continues at coordinate 20,139 of NZ_SMLA01000056.1, read as the reverse complement.
CGTGGGGATCTTCCTGCTGACCGAAGCGCTCCCCGGCGATGCGGCCGTGACGATCGCCGGGGACAACCCGGATCCGGCCGTCATCGCCGGGCTTCGGGAGCAGCTGGGCCTGGACAGGCCGATGTGGCACCGGTTCGCGGACTGGGTCCTCGCCGCTGCCCGGGGCGATCTCGGCACCTCGCTGGCAGGTCCGCGCAGCGTCGCCGAGGTCATCGGTTCGGCCGCCGGACCGACGCTGCTGCTGGCCTGCCTGGCGCTGGTTCTGCTGGTGCCGCTGTCGACCGGCGTGGGCATGTTGGCCGCCCGCCGGGAAGGCGGCCGGTTGGACCGGGCGATCACCAGCACCACGCTCGGGCTGTACGCGGCACCGGAGTTCGCGATGGCGATCCTGCTGGTGACGGTCTTCGCCGTGCAGCTGGGCTGGTTCCCGCCGACGGCCGTGGGCGGTTCCCTGCTGAGCCGGCCCGACCTGGTGGTGCTGCCGGTCGTCGTGCTGCTGCTGCGGCCGATCTGCTCGCTGAGCCGCCTCGTGCGCGCCGGGATGATCGAGGCGCAGCGCTCCCCCTACGTGCAGCACGCCCGGCGTCTCGGGCTCTCACCTGCCCGGATCCGGTTCGCGCACGCGCTGCCCAACGCTGCTGCCCCGGCGGTGCAGCAGCTGGCCCGGACGGCGGATTGGCTGATCGGAGGCGTGATCGTGGTGGAGGCCATCTTCGTGGTTCCGGGGCTGGGAACCACGCTGCTGGAAGCCGTCTCGGCACGGGACCTGCCGGTGCTGCAGGGGTTGGCGCTGGTCTTCGCGAGCACGACGGTGCTGGTCAACCTCGGTGCCGACGTCGCCGCCCGCATCCTGTCCCCGACCGCGGAGACCCACCGATGAGCAGGTACCTGATCCCCGGCGCGCTGGTCGCCGCACCGGTGCTGGTGGCCCTGTTCGGTCCGCTGTTCGCCACTGACGACCCCGCCAAGGACGTGGCGTTCGTGCTCGGCGGCGGCCACCTGTTCGGCACCGACTTCGTCGGCCGCGACGTGCTCGACGAGGTGCTGCTCGGCGGCCGCTCGCTGGTGTTCACGGCACTGACTGCCACCGCCTGCACCTACCTGCTGGCCCTCCCGCTGGGGCTGCTCGCGGGCATGACCCGAAACCGGCTGCTGGACGAGGTGGTGATGCGCCCGCTGGACCTGCTGCTCGCCGTCCCGTCGATGCTGATGTTGCTGCTGCTGGCGGCGCTGGCACCCGGCCAACCGTGGGTGCTGGTGGCGGTCGTCGCGCTGATCAACCTGCCGGACGTCGTGCGCATCACCCGTGCCGCCGCGCTGTCGCTGGCGGCGCGGCCCGCCGTGGAGGCGATGCGCCTGCAAGGCGAGAGCCGGGCGCGCATCGCGGTGGGCTACGTCGCCCGCGGGATGCGCCGCACGCTCGCGGCCGACCTGGGCACCCGGTTCACCGGGGCGATCTACCTGGTGGCCTCGGCGAGCTTCCTCGGCGTGGGGCTCTCCCCGCAGGCCGGGGACTGGGCGGCGATGGTGGACCGCAACCGCACCGGGCTGTTCCTGCAGCCGTGGGCGGTGGTGCTCCCGGCGTTGCTGATCATCGCGCTGTCGGTCGGCGTGAACCTGTTGTTCGACCGCTGGCTCCGGCAATCCGACACGACCTTCCTGGAGGCCCGGTGACCGCCATCGACGTGCGGAACCTGACCGTCACCCTCGACGACCGCGAGCTGGTCTCGGACGCCACGTTCAGCCTGGCCGGTGGCGAGATCGCAGCGTTGGTCGGCGAGTCCGGCAGCGGCAAGACCACCACCGCGCTCGCGCTGCTCGGCGAGAGTCCGCCGGGCGCGGTGCTCTCCGGTGACGTCGACGTCGACGGGCAGGTGGGGTTCATCCCGCAGCAGCCGTCGGCGGCGCTGAACCCGGTGCGCCGCATCGGTTCGGTGCTCGCCGAGGTCGCCCGGCTGCACGTGCCGAAGCAGCAGGTCCGGCAGCGGGTCCTGGACGCGCTCCGGCGCGCGCAGGTCCCGGACGGCGAGCGTTTCCTGCGCCGCTACCCGCATCAGCTCTCCGGTGGTCAGCAGCAGCGGATCGTGCTGGCCCAGGCCCTCATCGGCGACCCGAAGCTGCTCATCGCCGACGAGCCGACGACCGGCCAGGACCCGGTCACGAGATCGCAGCTGGCCGCGGAGCTCCGGGCGGTCGCCGAGCAGGGCGTGGCGATCCTGCTGCTCACCCACGACCTCGACCTGGTCCACGACCTCGCGCACCGGGTCCTGCTCGTGGAGGCAGGCCGCGTGCGTCCCTCCGATGTGGACGGCATCGCCGAGGCGACGGCGGTCGCACCGGCACCTCCGCAGGCGGCGGACCCGGTCCTGTCCGTGCGGGACCTGACCGCGGGCCATCGCGGGGCCGATACCCTCCACGGCGTTTCGCTGCAGGTCGCGTCGGGTGAGAGGCTCGCGGTGCTGGGCCGTTCCGGCAGCGGGAAGACCACCCTCGCGCGGTGCGTCTCCGGACTCCACCGGTACGGCTCAGGTGAGGTCCTACTCGGGGGTGAACCGCTGTCGCCGGTGCTGCGCCGGCGCACCCGGGAGCAGCTCGCCCGCGTGCAGCACGTCTTCCAGGACGCGCGGGCCTCGTTCAGCGAGTTCACCCCGGTGCTCGACCAGGTGGCGCGGACCGCGGAGCGGTTGCGCGGCGTGCCCGGCGACCGGGCGCGGGCCCGAGCCGCCGATGAGCTGGCGCAGCTGGGGATTCCCGAATCGACCGCGCGGCGGAACCCGGCGGGCCTGTCCGGCGGGGAGTTGCAGCGGGCCGCGCTGGTTCGCGCGGTGCTGGCCGAGCCGGACGTGCTGATCTGCGACGAGATCACCTCCGGTCTGGACCCGAGAAGACGAGCGGACCTGCTGGACGTGCTGGCCAAGCTGCAGCACAACACCGGGTGCGCGCTGCTGGTCATCACCCACGACCTGGCCGGTGTCGCCGGGCTCGCGCACCGCGTCCTGGTGCTCGACGAGGGCCGGGTGGTCGAGGAGGGATCGGCCGCCGAGGTCCTGACATCACCGCGGCACGAGGTCACCAGGTCCCTCGTCATCGCCGAAGCGGGAGGTCGGGAGACATGGCGAGCCGCTAATTGAATATGATTTTCAAAATACTTTTTTTCAGCGGAGGAGGTAGACGTGATCCAGCTCGGGGAACGACAGATCGGCCGCTACGTGGTGCGCGAAGCGACCCGGGCGCACGCGGCCGGCGCCAGGTCGGTCATGCTCGACACCTTCTACCAGGAGTTCGGCTACGGCTACGACCCGCGCTGGCACGACGACGTCGTCGACATGGACACCGCCTACTTCGACAACCCCCGGCAGGCGCTGCTGGTCGCCGCGCTGGACGACGAGATCGTCGCCACCACCTCCGTCCGCGCCGACGGCCCGCAGAGCCCACCGCACGCGCCCTGGCTCGCCGAGCGCTACCCGTCGGGCACGACCGCGCAGATCTTCCGCGTCTACGTCCGCCGCGAGCACCGCCGCCGCGGGCTGGCCGGGGGACTGGTCGAGATGGCCTGCCGCTTCGTCGCGCTGACGCCCGGCTACGAGTCGATCTACCTGCACACCAACGCCGCCATCGACGGCGCCGAGCCGTTCTGGCGCAGCGTCGCCAAGGAGATCCACGACGGTCGCACCGACCCCGCCCACAGTCCGGCCGTGCACTTCGAGATCCCGATCCCGGTCGTCTGACCGTCGGCCGACACACCCACCTCACCACAGGCATCACTCCACGGTGGGGTGACCAAACGTTCTTCGCACCAATCGGTTTCAGCGCGTGACCGATTCGCCACCCCATCCAGCGATGGCTGTTCGCTAGCGTTTCCGAACGCCGCAAGGCACACTTTGAACATCAGTTCGACGAACGGATTTCCGTCCGGCGACTTGTTGTTTGACAAGTGCAGAGTGGGAAAACACAGGCGCTCGACCGAGAAGGCGCCGCTGCGCGATCTCCAGGAATCCACCACGTCCCGACTCCACCGCGTACACGCCCAGTGAAACCGAGAACCGGAACTCCGAGAGGAACCGAACATGCGACACGAATTCAGCTCGCACCCGCCCACCGGCCTGCGCATAGCCCGCGAGCAGCCGCGACAGGCCGCGCTCGCCGAACGCGTTGTGGGCGGCTACGAAGTCCAGCGCCGGGTCGTCGACCGCGGCGTCCGTCCAGTCCAGAACCCCTGTCAGACGACCGGATTCGTCCACCAGGCAATGCCCGGGGTGCAGATCCGCGTGAACCAGGCGCAGATCCGCGGCCCGTGACCAGTGCACGTCGTCGTGGATCCACGACCGCCAGCGCGCCGCCTTCTTCTCGGGAACCTCCATCATGCTCTCCGCCAGCCTCAGGTGATCGTCGGCCTCCTCCCGGAGATCCCGAGCACCTGAGGCCGGCACGCCCAGCCGTGCCACCTCGTCGACCTCGGTGCGGTGCAGCTCCGCGATCACCGCGCCGAGGTCGGCGAAGAACTCCTCGGCGGGCTCACGCCACCACTGGTACTCCAGGGTTTTCGGGTGTTCCGGCCCCAACGGCCGCCCCGGGAGCCTGCGGTAGGCGACGAGCTCGGGGGTGCAGATCTCCCAGTCGGGAACGGCGACGGGCAGCCGTGGCCTCAAGTGCTCCAGCAGGCGCCGCTCGCCCTCGATCAGGTCGCCGACCTCACGGCGCCGGGGTGCGCGCAGCACCCAGCGGGTGCCGTCGGCGTCCACCGCATGTCCGACCTGGAAGTCCCAGCCGGTCTCGTCGACCTCCTGGACCCGGACCCGGAGGCCGTGCCGTTCCGCGAGTTCTGCCAGCACCGCTCCGACGTTAGCGGACCTGTCCACGCCGGATGAGCCGCGAGCGTGCGGCAGCGAGATGGCCCGCGCCGCACGGGTCAGCCGGCGGCGACCTCGCCTGCGGCGGGAACGTCGTCGGGCAGCAGCAGGCAGAGGTCTTCCAACGTCGGGGACGCCGTGCGGCGAAGCCGCTTCGCGTGACGGGTGACCGCGGCGTCCATGACCTGGCGCGCGTAGCGACCGTTGCCGAACGACGGACCTCGGGGCGTGGACACGAAGTGCGCCCGCAGCGCCGCGACCGTCGGCCCGGTGCACTCGTAACCGGCCGCGGCGGCGTGCTGGGTGACGATGGTGACCAGCTCGTCGTTGCTGTAATCGGCGAAGCGCACCCGCTGCGAGAACCGCGAGGACAGACCGGGGTTGGCGGACAGGAACTCCTCCATCTGCCCCTCGTACCCGGCCGCCACCACCACGACCTCGTCGCGGTGGTCCTCCATCAGCTTGACCAGCGTGTCGATGGCCTCCTGACCGAAGTCGGAGCTGGAACCGCGCTGCGAGGACAGCGTGTAGGCCTCGTCGATGAACAGCACGCCACCGCGCGCCCGGTCGAACGCCTCGGTGGTGCGGTGGGCGGTGTGACCGACGTACTCGCCGACCAGGTCGCCGCGACCGACCTCGACGACCTGTCCCCGCTGGAGGATGCCCAGCGCGGCGAGGATCTCGCCGTAGAGCCGGGCGATCGTCGTCTTACCGGTACCGGGAGGCCCGCCGAAGATCAGGTGCCTGCTCAGCGACGGCACCGGGAGTCCGGCGGCCTGGCGCTGCTTGGCCGACGCCAGCAGATCGACCATGTTGCCGACCTCCGACTTCACGTCGGCCAGGCCGACCATGTGGTGCAGCTTGTTGAGCAGGCTCTCCACCTTGGCCGTGTCCGCGTTGGCCGCACCGGCTCCGACACCGCTGCCCGGCAGCGCACCGATGTCCTCCGGCAGCAGACGGGTCATGGCGACGGGGCTGAGCTCGGGGTCGTCGGCGAGGCGGTAGGCCTGGCGGCCGATCATCTCCTCGAAGACCTTGCGGGCCGTGCGGCCGTTGCCGAACGCCTCATCGCGCGGGTACTTGGAGAAGTAGCCGAGCACCGCCTCGCGGGTCTCGAACTCCAGCCGGTAGTCGTTGGCGCGGCACATGCCCTCGACGATGGTGACCAGCTCTTCGTTGCTGTAGTCGGCGAACTCGATGGTCCGCGAGAACCGGGAGCCCAGGCCGGGGTTGGTGGCCAGGAACTTGCGCATCTCCATGGTGTAACCGGCGACGATGACCACCACGTCCTCGCGGTGGTCCTCCATCAGCTTGACCAGCGTGTCCACGGCTTCCTGACCGAAGTCTGCGCCGCCACCACCTCCACCGGAGAGCGTGTAGGCCTCGTCGATGAACAGCACGCCGCCGAGGGCCTTCTCGAAGCACTCGGTGGTCTTCAGCGCGGTGCCGCCGACGACGCTGGCCACCAGGTCGGCGCGTCCGACCTCGATGAGCTGGCCGGCGCGCAGCACACCGAGTTCCTTGAGGATCTGCCCGTAGAGCCGCGCAACCGTCGTTTTACCTGTACCGGGCGAACCCGCGAACACCAGGTGCCTGCTCATCGGCGGCATCGGCAGCCCGACCGCCGCCCGCTTCTCGGCCATCTGCTCCAGGCGCGTCAGGACCTCCACCTCGCGCTTGACGTCGGTGAGACCCACCAGCGCGTCGAGCTCACCGAGGAGCTCCCCCAGCCGGCCTTCCGAGCTCCTCTTGGCCTGCGCGGGTGCGGGTTCGTAGCCGGACTCGCTCGACGGCGCCGCGTCGGCGCTGCGGGAGCTGCCGAAGTGCTGGGAATCGTCGGATTCGGGTGCGGCCTCGCCGGAGTCGCTCTCGGGGTCGCCGTTCTGGGCGCTGGTGATTCCGCTGAGCCGCACGTTGTCGCGGCGGACCTGCAACCGCACACCGGCGCCGCCGTTGTCCTTGGTGACGGTGTCGCGGACGCTGATCGACTCGGTGGAGCCGACGACGATGCCGTCGGCGGCGTTGCCGGAGATCTCGCAGCGGTCGAGCACGCCGGAGGACCCGGCGGCCCACTCCACGCCGTTGACCTGGCAGCCGCGGATGCGGGTCTGCTCCAGGGCCACCGACGAGGTCCCGGAAGCCTTCACACCGTGCTCTCCGGCGTCGGAGAGGTCGCAGCTGCGCAGCACCGATTGGCCATCGGCGACCAGCACCGCGGTTCCCCCGCTGCCCGCGACGGTGACACCGCGCAGGTCGGCGGAGCTCTGCTCGCCGACGCGCACGCCGACGCCGCCGGCGCCGGAGATCGCGACGTCCTCGACCTCGATCTGCCCCTTCGCGGCCAGCAGCACCGCATCGCCGGTCGCCTCCGCGACAGCGCCACCGGAGATGGTGGCCTTCGCACCGCGCACCTCGATGCCGGGACCGGCCGGGCGTCGCAGCGTCAGCTCGCGGAAGGTTCCGGTGCCGTTCTCGGTCACGACCACCCCGGCGCCACCGGCACCGGTCACGTCGAGCGAGGAGAACGACGGCGATGCCCCGGCGATCCACACCCCGGCGTCGCGGGAGCCCACGACGGTGCACTCGTCGAACTCGCCCTGGGAGCCTTCGAGCACGTGCACGCCGTACCCGGCGGGCTTGTCGATGCGCAGCCGGTGGATCTCGGGGTCGCCCTGCTGCACCAGCACGACGCCCTGCGCCCCGGGGGAGGTGATCGTGCAGTCCTCGATCACCGGCGTCGACCGGGAGGCGATGAGCAGACCGACACCCGCCGGCTCGGTGACGGACGTGCCGCTCAGCCGGAAGGAGCTGTTGCCCTCCACCACCACGGCGGGGTTGCCGGCTCGCACGATCCGGGAGTCGCGCATCGCGCCCCGGGCGCGTTCCGCGGCCAGCACGGCGCTGCCTTCGGCATCGGTGATGGTGCATCCGACGAACTGCGGGTCGGCATCCGTGCGGATCACGACTGCGGCGGCCTTGACGTTGCTGATCGTGCAGTTCCCGAAGTGGCCCTCGGCGCCGTCGATGGCTATCACCCCGGCCCCGGCCGGGTTGGTGAACTCGGTTCCGCTGGCGCTGGCCTCGGCTTGGCCGTGCACGTAGAGCGCTGCCGCCGACGACGCCTCGACGCGGCATTCCTCCATCCTCAACCGGCCGGTGGAGACGTCGATGACCGAGGTCTCGGCTCCGCTGTGGACCAGGACCAAGCCCGAGAGCACCGCGGTTTCGGCCGCCATCACGATGGCCGGGTCACCGGTGGACTCGATCCGCACGCCCCCTTCGGCTCCCGCAGCCGACAGCGTGACGTCGCGGCTGAGCAACACCGATTCGGTGTAGGTGCCGGGCTGGATGGAGATGACGTCACCGGTGGTCGCCGCGGCGATGGCGTCGCCGATGGTGCGGAACGAGTCCGGGGCCGTCGCCGAGACCGACAGCATCGATCGTGTGTTGGTCATTCTCGCCCCAGTTCTTCTTCAGCCGATTCGGTTTTCGATGGTTCGGTGAGAACGCCCATCGCGCGGTGCAGGTTCAGCCGGTCGAGCGCGGGAGGCTCGGTGCTCGCCGCCACCACGTGGGAGACCAGGTCGGGATCCGGCGCCAGGTGGTAGCGGTCGAGGTAGTAGTGGACCGCGTCGTTCCAGACCCAGGTTCCGTCCGAGCGGAAGTTCAGCGGCACGGTGCGGTTCGGATCGATCACATCGGGCATGACGTGGTCGGTGGCCATCGCGATCGGCGCCGAGCGCAGGTAACCGAGCACGCGCTTCCGCTCCGCCGCTTCGGCGCGCGGGTGGTCGGGCCGGAAGAACGGTGTGCCGAGGCTGTCGGCACCGTCGAAGACGCGCGCCAGCCGCGCGGGCGGAGCCGGGTTCCAGACCAGTTCCGACGCCGCCAGCGCGGCGTCGTGGTACCGGGTCGGGGCGGCGTCGGCGTGGAAGACCTCGACGCGCGGTTCGGCGCCCGCTTCGGTGAGTTCGTGCTGGATCTCGGCGGTGAGCTCGACGAGATCGGCGTCCTGCTCCGCTTCGACGAGGTACACCGGTTCTGTCGTCTCCGCCGAAACCCGACCGCTGCGCCACAGCGCCCGCACTCCCCCGACCCGCTCGGCGGCCCGCACTGCGGCCTCGTCGGCGTCGTCGGCGGATTCCCCGGTGAATCGCCACGACGGTGGTTCGCCGGCCCGCGGTGCCTCCGCGAGCGCGGCAGCATCGATGTCCTGGGCCTGCGCAAGAGCCGTGAGCAGTGCGACCTCCGGCTCGGTCAGCGCCAGGCCCAGGTCGACGGCGCTGATGAGGGAGTCGGCGATCTCGTCGAGCTCTTCGTCGGCCAGGCAGGTGCGCAGCACGGCGAGCTCGCCGTCGGGCATCCGGCCCGCCAGCTGGAGCAGCAGCCGGTGCACCTCGGGTGGTTCCGGGCTCACCGATCGACTCCGGCGGCCTTGGCGAACGGGCTCGTCGGCTCGCCGAGCAGCACCGAGTACCGCTCGCGGTCGGGTTCGGTGGCATCGGCGGCGGGCCGCTCGTCGCGGTTCTTGGCGGCCTCGGTCAGGCGCTCCAGCACGCGGGCGTCGTGCCGCTTGCAGGCTTCCTCGGACCGCTGCTTCTTCCCGACCTCGGTGAGCAGCACCCGGCCGGCGTCGGCTTCCACGGCCAGCACCCGGTAGGACGTGGCGGGTGGGAACACGACGTCGGCCGAGTTCTCGTCGGCGGCAAGGCCTCCGAGCCGCCGCGCGGTCACCGACCAGATCAGCAGTTCCACCGAGCCGGGCACGGACGCCGACTCGTCCGAGACGCCGAGCATCGGCGCGGGCTCGACGAGTTCGCTCCCGACCACGTAGTCCTCGACGGTCTCGGCATCGCCGGGGCCGCCGCGCACGACCAGCCCTTGCAGCGACGGGAGCCGCCGCAGGCCGCCCGCCAGGCAGGAGATGAACGGGTAGTGCGAGGCCACGTCGCCGGTGCGGATCGCGTTGACGAACTCGCGCTGGTCAGAGGTCGCGAACACGTGCACGGCGGCGAGTTCGGTGAGCATCGCGTCGTCCACCGGCATGCCGCCTCGCAAGCCCGGCCGCTCGGCGAGCAGTCGGGTCACCGAGCGCGTGGCCGCGTCGTACTTCCAGCCGAGGGACTTCTTGAACTGCTGCCGGTCCTCCTCGGTGCTGGCGTGGTCGACCAGCAGCAGCGGTTTCAACACCGCCGCGGCGGCCTGATCACGGGTCTCGGCCTCCGCGACGGCTTCGGACGCATCCGCGCTCGTCTCGGCGGCCTCGGCGAACGACACCTGCTCCGTCGCAGCGGTTTCCCCCTGGTGCGCGGAGTCCGCCTCTGCGGAACCTTCGTGCACGGCCGTCGCTCGGATGTCGGCCAGGTTCAGCGTCGTCGTCCGCTCCGCGGCCGACTGCGACTCGGCGGTGTCCTGAGCGACCTCGTTCTTCGAGTCCTCCGCCGCTGCGGAGTTGACCGCGCCGGAAACCGCCTGCTGCACCGCAGGTTCGGCGGGCACAGCGGTGGTCGACACCGGAACGGCCGCGACGGTCTGCTCCGGTGCGGGCCGCTGGGCCACCGCCGCTGGATCCAGTGTCGGGGCAGGTGCGTGACCCGGTGGGCCCACCGGCGCCGAAACCGCCGGTGCTGCAGCAGGAGCGGACATCCGGTTGATCGCGGCAGCGGGAGCGACCGGCGCCGGACCAGGCGCAGCGGCAGCCGGAGGAGGCGTGGGCTGCGCTGCGGGTGCCATCGGTGAAGGTGCTGGGCGCGGCGCAGGTGTGGCCGACGGCGGGGCCGGGGCAGCCGAAACGCGCGGTGCCGCGGCCGGCGGCCCACCCGCCGACGCGACGGGCGGCGATGCCACGGGTGCCGGGGCTTCCGGTACCGCCTCGGTCCGCACCGGAGCGGCCGGTTCCGGCTCGGGCTCAGGTTCGGGCTCCGCGGGCTTCATCGACGGGAGCGGGGTGCTGGACGCGACGGCCGGGATCTGCACCGACGTCGCCGTGACGGGCACCGCGACCGGACTCGCAACGACCGGTCTCCGCTCCTCAACAGGTTTTTCCGGTCCAGCGGGCGTGTCGGCTTCGGCGATGGCGGCGAGCGCCGGCGTGATCGGCCCGCGCGCTTCGTGATCGGTGGACGGCTGGGCGTCCGGCGCCGAGGGCTCCGGTGCTTGCGCTTGCGCCGACTGCGGTGGGGACAACTGCGGAAGCGGTGTGGCCGGTCCCAGCGCCGCGGGCACCGGCGGAACGGACACCACGTCGGCAGCGGGAGCGACCAGGGGTGCCGCGTCGGCCTGGCCGGGGCGCCATCCGTCTCCGATGGGCCGCATCCGTCCCTCGGCGTCGACGACGACCGGCGAGACGATGCGCAACGGCTCCGTCGGCTGGTGCGGAATCGGCTGCGGCGCCGCACCAGCCGAGCCCGTGGCTGGCTCGTTCCCAGCGGGCGCGGCAGGACTCCGCTGCGCCACCGTCGGCAACTGCGCGGTGGGTTGGTCCACCGAGGAGGCCCCGGACGGGGGCGCGGGAATCCAGGCGACGGTCTGACCACCGATTCCCGCCGGAACAACACCCGTGGACGCTTCCCAGGGGTGCGCGCCCAGCGGCGCGCTCGCGAAGCTCTCGACGGCGGGGCCCGGGCCCGCGGCGCCGAGCACGTGCACGTCGACCTTCAGCGAGGCGGCCAGCCGCCCCAGGTAAGTGGGATCGGCGTGGGGCGTGGCGATCAGGCGCAGGCGTTCCCGCGCGGCAGCGGGCAGTTCACCGGCGAGTCGTTCCACCGCGGTCAGGACGCGCTGCGGCGGTGGTCCACCCGCGGAGCTGATGACGAAGTTGACGGCGTCCGGCGAGATGGGAAGCCTCGAGGCGACGGGGTCGACCGGCACGCGGACGGGACGCACGAGCAGACCGGCAGGCAGCACGTCGACGAGCCATCCGTCCTGCAGCCAGAACGTCCCGGTCCCGGCCTCGGTGAGCCCGGACACCGGCGGCAGCCAATTTCGCGGGATCGGCGGAACTCCGGGCTGGTAAGTGCTCTCCAGCACGAACGGGAGCCAGCTGGGGCGGCCCGAATCGTCGGGCACCAGCCAGGTCTGACCGCCTGCGGGCAGGTACTGCGGCACGGCGTGGCAGCCGTGCACGGCTTGTCCGATCAGCTCGGCGAGCTGCTGCGCGATGGGCCGGACGCTCACCGGTTCGGGCCCGTACCCGATCAGCCCGAACGTCTCGCGCAGCTGCGCGGGGAGTCCGCCGACGAACGCGGCGAGGGCTTCGGCCGCCGGCAGCGGCTCACCGGGCGCGCCGACGACGATGGCCAGCCGGTTGCGCGACAGCGGCACCCGGAACCCGATGTCGGAGTGGGGCCTGGCCGGTTGACCGGCGGTGCGCACCCAGACCCCGGCCGGGATGGGGGTGACGCTGATCCGCGGGTCGATCGGCCGGGTCCGCAGGCTCGTGGAGAGCCCGTCCTGCCATTCCGGGACGGGAAAGCTGGGGCCGTCGTGCAGCTTCGACCGGCCGGGGCGAAATCCGACCCATCCGGTCTGCGGACCAGCGGAGAAGAGCTCGCCACCCGGGAGCATGACCAGTTCGCCGTCGGGGGCCACGACCTCGACGTCGAGGGCTTCGGACAGCCTCAGCGCCAGGGGGCGTGAGCCGTTCGGCGCCGCGAGCCCCGCTCGGGGCGAGAGCAGCCGGATCGCGGGCAGGCCGACGCCGTCGGGGCGCAGTTCGGCGCGCAAGGCTGCCAGCACCTCGGGTTCGAGCTGGTCGAAAGCGGGCAGCGCGGACTCGTCGATGTAGACCTGCGTGCGACCGTCCGCCAGGGTGAACGGTGGCGGCGGTATCGGCTCACCGGATTCCTCCGCGCGCACGATCACGCCTGCACCCGTTCGCTCGACGAGCAATGCGCCCATGTGCTGCCTGCCTCCTCCCTGTGGCCCCGTTACTTCCACGGATGGCGAGCGCGAGGAGGTTCAACGTGTTCGCGGGCTGCGGTGGGCTCGGGTGGTCACAGACCCCGGTAGTAGGACGACGAGGACGGGTAGTCGTCGTACTCGTCCTCGTAGGAGGGTGAGCGCCGCCGCCTCGGCGAACGTCCCAGTCCCAGATCGGTTTCTCGGGTGAAGCCGCTGGTGGGATCGGCGTGCGGGTCATAACCCCGATACCCGGGCACGTAGTCCCGGTTCTCGACGTTGTGGAGCCGCGGCGTCGTGCCCGGCAGGATCGTGCGGCGGCCGTCGGGGCCCTGGTGGAAGTGGCCGCTGACGGTCATCGCCGAGTGGATGTTGCGCCGATCGACGTGGCGGACGGAATCCCACTCGGTCTGGTACTGCATGCGGTCCAGCAGATCCTGAGGGAGATCCTGCGAGGCCATGTGAATCATGTTGCCCGAGGACTCGATCTGGTAGATCTGCCCCGACATCGGCACGTACCAACGACCATTGTAAAAAACGGGTTCTCCGCCGTCAGGCACCACGAACTGGTGCGCCGCCGCCGCACTCGGCGTGACCGACACGTAGCCGGAGTTGCGCGCCGCATCCCCACCGTGCACGTGCGACACGAGGTTGTAGTCCCGTCCCCACGACGTCATCCCATCGCGGAAGATCACCTCCGGCGGACGCGTATCACCCCGGTACATCCACGACGGACGCGGCGGATTCGCCCGCAACTGCGGATTGTCCAACCGCACCGGACCAGCAGACCGCGACGAACCACTCGCCTGAACAGACGACGACGGAACCACCGTGTACGTCGAATACGCCGGCCGACCCGACGACGAATGATGCGACCCAGACGAATGATGCGCCTCGGACGAATGAAGCGACCCCGAGGAATGGTGCGACCGCGACGAGTGGTGCGACCGCGAGGACTCGTGCGAACGACGCGACGAATACCGTTCCGACGGCGGCAAACCAGGCGAGATGTCGGCCGATCCGGTGTGCGGAGCGGGTTCCTGGCGGGGCCGGATCTCGGCGTTGCCCAATAACCGGGAGACGTCCTGGATCGCGCGCACGTCGGTGTTCGCGGTCTCCAGCACGACCCTGCGGTCCTGGTCGAAGCCGGGGTGCAGCCGCACGTAGTTGGTGAAGTCGCGCGCCGTGTGGTCCTTGCCGTCCCAGAGGCTCACGCGGTCGCCGTCCTGGCTGGGGGTCACGCGGATGACCTGCTCGTCGGGGTTCGGGTGGGTGTCGCGGCCCTGCTCGACCAGCGCCGACACGTCGTCGTTCGGGCTCGGGTAGTGCAGCCCGTCGCGGGTGGGCACCGCCAAGGTCTGGAAGTCGTCGGTGGCCCCGCTGCGCCGCCAAGGTTCGGTGGCAGCGAACAGCTCGACGATCTGCTGTTCCGCCGACTTGCTCAGCGGCAACACGTCCAGCAGGTCCAGCAGGTCGTTGAGCTGGGCTTCCTCCGAGCGGTCCCCGGTTTCGTCACCGAGCAGCCTCGGGTCGGACAGCAGCGCCTCGATGCGGTCGTGGGTGGCCGGGTCCTGCGCTGCGGCGACCATCGCCGAGGCGAGTTCCACCCGAGCCTGCCACTCCCCCTTGTTGGTGCTGCTGGGGAACATCCGGAACTCCCAGCGGTCCTGGGGCCCGCCTTGGACGTGCTCGAAGTTGAGCCCTTCGTTGCGGCTGGAGTTCAGGGTGCGCACGTCCTCCGGGGCGCGCAGGGCGTTGGCGCGCGGCGGGACGGGCATCGCGCCGACGGCGCGGAGTTCGCGCTGGCGTCCGCCCATCGTGGAGTTCGCCATCCGGTACAGCGACTGCTCACGCGCCTTGGCCAGACCGGCGAGAGCCACGCTCGATTGAGGAGTGAAGGTGGCGCCGTCGAAGCTGACGTTGACGTGCCCGCCGCCCTCGTCCACCGAGCCGCCGTACTTCTCCACGACGGAGCGGATGATGTCGGCCGCGGTTTCGAAGCGCTGCCAGGAGCGCGAGTCCCCGCCGAGCTTCTCCGACACCGCCTCGATGCCGTTGTCGAGGGTGTCCTCGTCCACCAGTCGCCAGCGGTCCGGAGCCTTCTTGACCAGGCCCGACCCCAGTTCCTGGCCGTCGCGCCAGTCACCGAGGCCGGCGTCGCGGAAGGCGGTGCCGAGTTCCTGCACGGCGACGTCGAAGTGCTCTTCGGGGACGGTGAACTCGATCTCGGTGCCGAACCGCGCGTCGGGCCGGCTGCTGACACCGCCGGGAACGCCCTCGGCGTGGTACTGGACGGGGTTGACGCCCGAGGACACCGCGGATCGCGCGGCCCGGTAGGTGTCGAGCATCGCGGCGAAGCGCTGGTCGCGCGGCACGGATGAGGACGGCGCGGGGTCATGGGACCGGTTCGTGCCGTCGCCGATCGGCCCGGCCTGCGAGGGCGGGAGTCCCGGTCGTCGGTCGTAGTAGTAGTACGAGCTGCTGCTCGACGGCGGGTAATACGTCGACGAGGAGGAGCTGGTGGTCGGGTAGTAGCCGGAGGTCGTCGGGTACGTCGAGGACGACGGCGCCGAACGGGTCGACTCCTGCGAGGAACGACTGGGCAGAGGCGGTGGGGCGAGCCCGAGATCGGTGTGGCGGGTGAATCCGCTGCGGGAGTCGGCGTGCGGGTCGTACCCCCGGTAGCCCTCTTCGTAGTAGCGGTTCTCCACGTTGGTGAGCTGCGGCGTCGTGCCGGGCAGGATCGTGCGGCGGCCGTCGGGCCCCTGGTGGAAGTAGCCGCGCACCGTCATCGCGGAGTGGATGTTGCGCCGGTCGATGTGGCGGACCGAGTCCCACTCGGTCTGGTACTGCATGCGGTCGAGCAGATCCTGCGGAAGGTTCTGCGAGGCCATGTGAATCATGTTGCCCGAGGACTCGATCTGGTAGATCTGCCCCGACATCGGCACGTACCACCGTCCGTGGTGGCGGATGGGCTCGCCGCCGTCGGGCACGACGAACTGGTGCGCGGCCACGGAACTCGGGGTGACCGACACGTAGCCGGAGTTGCGCGCGGCGTCGCCGCCGTGCACGTGGGCGACCAGGTTGTAGTCCCGGCCCCACGCGCTCATGCCGTTGCGGAAGATCTCCTCCGGCGGACGCGTGTCGCCCCGGTACATCCAGCGCGGGCGCGGTGGGTTCGCGCGCAGCTGCGGGTTGTCGAGCCGCACGGGTCCGGCCGGTTGTGCCGGCGCGGCCGTGTAGGTCGAGTACGGCGGTGCGTGGTGGCTCGACGAGGAGTGGTGCGACCGCGAGGAGTGGTGCGAGCGCGAGGACCGGTGCGACCGCGAGGACTCGTACGAGCTGCGGTAGCGGTCGTCGGGCGAGACGCCGGGAGAAAGGTCGGCCGGGTTGGCCTCGCGCTGGGAGGACGTGGTGGTGGCCGACGAAGGCGGGACCACACCATCGGTCACCAGCGACCCGGGCAGGTGCGGCGACGCCACGTCCATGATCTGCTGCAAGTGACGGTCGAGAATCCGGTAGTCGACACCGTCCCGGCGGGTGTCCATCAGGTCGCCCGGCACGGGGCTGTCCGAGGTGTTCAGCAGCTGACGCGGATGCGGATACGCATCCCGCACACCGAAGAAGTGCATCACCTCGTGCGTGAACTCCGACGGAGCAGCACCCGCAGCCCACCGATGCTGATCCATCGGATTCTTCACATCATCCGGCCGACCCGGAACCACGTCGATGGTGCCGTCCGCATCAGCCGGGTCATCGACGAAGACCACCTGGCCGTGCGCGCGGACGTGGGGTCCGGGCAGGACGTTCTCGGGCTGGTTGAGCAGGCGCTCGATGCCGTCGGCGGTGTTGGCGCGCACCGCCGCCAGGTCCGCCGGGCTGACGCCGTCGGCCGGACGCAGGTGCAGCTTCGTCTCGAAGTTCCAGCGACCCGCCTCGGGGGTGAGGCTGTAGCGGACCTCCTGTCGGATGCCGCTGGCCGGACCGCGCTGGATCGTCCTGCGGTCGCCGTTGCCGTCCACCACGAAGGCGTTGTCCAGCGGCTTCCACCGCTCGGCCGCGACCGTGAACGTCGGCGGCCGCCGGCGAGCGAACTGCGGATCCGTCGACTGCGTCGGGCGGTCGTCCGAGGGCGTCGAGGCAGCCGTGGGCGTGTCGTCGCGAACGACGCGCGGCCGGGATCCGTCGGGCTGGAAGCTGCGCCACTGGAACTTGCCGCGACCGTTGTCGACCAGCGCGACGACTTCCTTGCCGAGGTCGATGGCGACCCGGGTGCCGCTGTCGGCGAACTCGACGCCGCGAGCGCCGGGGGCCGGGATGAGCACGACGCGGCCCGCGCTGGGGTCGACCTGGGCGGACAGTGTCTCGGTGCTGACGGGACCCGCCGGAGCCTGGATCCTGGGGCTGTCGGCGATCGCGCTGGGCGCGGGGACCTGGCCGGCGCCGTCCTGGGCGCGGTGTGCTTCGGCGGGAACGTTCGTCGATTCCGGGGGGAGTCCCGGTCGCCGGTCGTAGTAGTACCTGTCGTTCGACGTCGGGTAGTACCGCGACGACGAGGAGGACGAACTCGCCGGGTAGTACGAGGACGACGGCGCCGAACGGGTGGACTCGTGCGAGGACCGGCTCGGCCGGGGAAGTTCGGCGAGCCCGAGGTCCGTGTCTCGGGTGAAGCCGCTGGTGGGATCGGCGTGCGGGTCATAACCCCGATACCCGGGCACATAATCCCGATTCTCCACGTTGGTGACCCTCGGCGTCGTGCCCGGCAAGATCGTCCGGCGACCGTCCGGCGCCTGGTGGAAATGACCGCTCACCGTCATCGCCGAGTGAATGTTGCGCCGATCGACGTGCCGGACGGAATCCCACTCCGTCTGGTACTGCATCCGATCCAGCAAATCCTGCGGCAGGTTCTGCGACGCCATGTGAATCATGTTGCCCGAAGACTCGATCTGATAGATCTGCCCCGACATCGGCACATACCAACGACCGTTGTACCGAACCGGCTCACCACCATCGGGCACCACGAACTGATGCGCCGCCGCCGCACTCGGCGTCACCGACACATAACCCGAATTGCGCGCGGCGTCACCACCATGAACGTGGCTGACCAGATTGTAATCCCGACCCCACGACGTCATCCCGTCACGGAAAATCTCCTCCGGCGGACGCGTATCACCCCGGTACATCCACGACGGACGCGGCGGATTCGCCCGCAACTGCGGACTGTCCAACCGCACCGGACCAGACTGCGACGAACCACTCCCCTGAACAGACGACGACGGAACAACCGTGTACGTCGAATACGCCGGCCGACCCGACGACGAATGATGCGACCCCGAGGAATGGTGCGACCGCGAGGACTCGTGCGAACGACGCGACGAGTAGCCCTCCGACGGCGGCAAACCAGGCGAGATGTCGGCCGATCCGCTGTTGCGAGCGGAGTCCTCGGCGAGCCCGAGGTCGCTGTCGCGGGTGAACCCGCTGTCCTGGTCGGCGTGCGGGTCGTAACCCCGGTGGCCTGGAACGAAGTTCTCGTTGTCGACGTTGGTGAGCTTCGGCGTCGTGCCGGGCAGGATGGTGCGCTTGCCGTCGGGGCCCTGGTGGAAGTAGCCCTCGACGGTCATCGCGGAGTGGATGTTCTCCGAATCGACGTGGCGGACGGCGTCCCACTCGGTCTGGAACTGCATGCGGTCCAGCAGCGCCTGCGGGAGGTTCTGCGAGGCCATGTGGATCACGTTGCCCGAGGACTCGATCTGGTAGATCTGCCCGGCCATCGGGAAGTACCACTTGCCGTCGCGCTGGATCGGCTGGTCGCCGTTGGGCACCACGAACTGGAGCGCCGCAACGGAACTGGGCGTCACCGACACGTAGCCGGAGCTCTTGGCCTGGTCGCCACCGTGCACGTGGGCCACGAGGTCGTAGTCGCGGCCCCAGGAGGTCATGCCGTCCCGGAAGATCTCCTCCGGCGGACGCGTGTCACCGCGGTACATCCAGCGCGGACGCGGCGGGTTCGCCCGCAGCTGAGGGTTGTCGAGCACGACCTCGCCGGTGGCGGTCTGCTGAGCGTCGGGAGAGGTTGCGGAACTGGAGCTCTCCGCGCTGGGCGGCAGCCCCGGGCCCCGGTCGTAGTAGTTGCCGTACGAGCTCGAATACCTCGGGTAGTAGGACGACGAGCTCGTGGTGGCCGGGTAGTCGTCGTAGCCGTCGTCGGACGGCGAGCGCCGCCTGGGTGAACGACCGAGTCCGAGATCGGTGTAGCGGGTGAATCCGCTGTCCCGGTCGGCGTGCGGGTCATAACCCCGGTATCCGTCGACGAAACCGTCGTTGTCGACGTTGGTCAAGCGAGGCGTCGTGCCCGGCAGGATCGTCCGCCGACCGTCCGGCCCCTGGTGGAAGTGGCCGCTGACGGTCATCGCCGAGTGGATGTTGCGCCGGTCGATGTGCCGGACCGAGTCCCACTCCGTCTGGTACTGCATGCGCTCCAGCAGGTCCCGCGGGAGGTTCTGCGAGGCCATGTGGATCATGTTGCCCGAGGACTGGATCTGGTAGATCTGCCCCGACATCGGCACGTACCACCGTCCGTCGTGCCGGATCGGTTCGCCACCGTCGGGCACGACGAACTGGTGCGCGGCGGTCGCGCTGGGGGTCACCGACACGTAGCCGGAGTGGCGCGCGGCGTCACCTCCGTGCACGTGCGAAACCAGGTTGTAGTCCCGGCCCCACGACGTCATGCCGTCGCGGAAGATCACCTCCGGCGGACGCGTGTCACCCCGGTACATCCACGACGGACGCGGCGGATTCGCCCGCAACTGAGGGTTGTCGAGGGCGACCGGACCGGTCGAAGTCGTCGGGTACGACGAGGACGATGCCGTGCTGTAGGTCGGGTACGCGGACGACGAGGTGGTCGCGTAGGACGGGTCGTGCGAGCGCGGCGCGTGCGAGGACCGGGAGGGCCGGGACGAGCCCGCGTACGGGTCGTGGTGGCTGCCGCGGTGCCTGCGCGGCCGGTCGCTCGGCGGGACCGCCGGCGAGACGTCGGCCTGGTTCGTCTCGCGCTGGGACGAGGTCGTGGTGCCCGACGAGGACGGAACCACACCATCGGTCACCAGCGACCCGGGCAGGTGCGGCGACGCCACGTCCATGATCTGCTGCAAGTGACGGTCGAGAATCCGGTAGTCGACACCGTCCCGGCGGGTGTCCATCAGGTCGCCCGGCACGGGGCTGTCCGAGGTGTTCAGCAGCTGACGCGGATGCGGATACGCATCCCGCACACCGAAGAAGTGCATCACCTCGTGCGTGAACTCCGACGGAGCAGCACCCGCAGCCCACCGATGCTGATCCATCGGATTCTTCACATCATCCGGCCGACCCGGAACCACGTCGATGGTGCCGT
>NZ_SMLA01000055.1:0-41922 GCF_004349225.1 Saccharopolyspora karakumensis | reverse complement strand
GTGTATAAGAGACAGCCCCGATCCCACCCCGAGTGATTTTCTCCGCTCTCCCCCGCTCACTCCTCCCACACCCCTCCGGAAGGATCTCAGTGGAACTCGGGAACCTGATTTCCAGCGGAATCAGGTTCCCGGGTTCCACTGGCAGGGGTTGGTTCTCGGGTCAGTTGATGCCTGGGGCGATCATGGTGAGCCAGACGACGATCGGGGCGATGACGACCATGGCTCCGCCGTAGAGGGCCAGGCCCTTGAACACCGAGTCGCGCTCGGGCTCGCGGGAGTTGGCGAGCATGATGGCGCCGCTGGTGGAGAACGGGCTGATGTCGACCACCGTGGAGGCGATCGCCAGTCCGGCGACCATGCCCGCGATCCCGACCTCGCCCGCGGCCATGAGCGGCACCGCCAGCGGGATCAGCGCGCCGAGCAAACCGGTGGACGAGGCGAACGCCGACACGACCGCGCCGATGAGGCACAGCAGGAACGCCGACAGCAGCGGGACTCCGATGCCGCTCACCGCCTGGCTGACGTAATCGACGGTGCCCAGCTCCTGCAGCACGCTGACGTAGGTCAGCACGCCGCAGATCAGCAGCACGGTGGGCCAGGTGACGTTCTTGACCGCGTCTCGGTGGGCCTGCGGCGAGATGATCCCGAGCACGACCGCGACGGTGATGGCCACCAGCCCGATGTCCAGCTCCAGGAACAGGGTCAGCACGACCATCGTCACGATGCCCAGCAGGGTCAGCGCCTTGTCCCAGCTCATCTCGACCCGCGCCAGCAACGTCTCGTCGCGCGCCGCGCCCGGCGCGTCGACGGTGACCGGGACTTCGGCGGTCTTGCGGCCGCCGAGCAGCACGAAGGCGACCGCGGCGAAGACGAGGTTGAGCACGAAGCTGGCGAAGAACAGGAACAGCGGACTGCCCTGCAGCCCGCTCTCGTCGACGACGCCGTTGACGATGACGCCGAACACCGAGATCGGCGAGAACCCTCCGACCATCGTGCCGTGCACGACCATCACCGACATCAGCAGCGGGCTGATGCCGTGCTTGGCGGCCAGCCCCATCGCGACCGGAGCGATGATCGCGACCGCCGCGGGCGGCACCGCGCCGATGGCGGTCAGCAGCGCCGAGACCGCGAGCATCACCCACGGAACCAGCGCCAGCCTCCCGCGCACCAGCTGCACCGACCGGTAGACCAGCCAGTCGATGGTGCCGTTGGCGCGGGCGATGGCGAACAGGTAGGTGACGCCGACGAGCACCATGAAGATCTCGCCGGGGAATCCGGCGAGGATGTCGTCGGAGCTCATCCCGCCGGCGAGGGTGCCGACGAGGAACGCGGCGGCGAAGGCGAGCGCGCCCATGTTGACCGAGAACACGCCGGTGATGACGAAGATGGCCACCAGCGCCAGGATCGAGATCAGTTCGGGCGACATGCTCAGTCCCCCGATCTGCCGGTCAGCTCGGCGATCGCGGCGGTGACGCCGCCCGGCCGGTGCGGGACTCCGGCCAGGGCGAGCCCGGCTTCGACGACGCCGAGGGTTCCGAGCAGCGTGGCGTCGTTGAAGGCGCCGAGGTGCCCGATGCGGAAGACCTTCTTGGCCACTTTGGACAGTCCCGCGCCGAGCGAGGTGTCGAAGCGCTCCAGGATGACCTCGCGCAGGTGGTCGGCGTCGTGCTCCGGCGGCATCAGCACGGCGGTCAGCGCGCTGCTGTAGTCGGTTCCGGGTGTCGTCCCGGGATCGCGGCACAGGACTTCCAGGCCCCAGGCCCGCACGGCCGCGCGGGTGGCCGCGGCGTGCCGGTCGTGGCGCGCGTAGACCTCGTCGAGCCCTTCTTCGAGCAGCATCGTCAGGGCTTCGCGCAGGCCGAAGAGCAGGTTGGTGGGCGGGGTGTAGCGGAAGTAGCCCTGCTTGCCGGCGTCGAGCAGCGGCTGCCAGTCCCAGTAGGACTTGGTGAGCTCCGCCGACTGCGCGGCCAGCAGCGCCTTGGCGCTGATGACGTTGAGGCCGATGCCCGGCGGCAGCATCAAGCCCTTCTGCGAGCAGCTGATGGTGACGTCCACGCCCCACTCGTCGTGCCGGTAGTCCACCGATCCCAGCGAGGAGATCGTGTCGACCAGCAGCAGCGCCGGGTGGTCGGCCGCGTCGAGGGCCGCGCGCACCGCGGCGATGTCGCTGACCACACCGGTGGAGGTCTCGTTGTGCACCACGGCCACGGCCTTGATCCGGCGCTCGGAGTCGGCGCGCAGCCGCTGCTCGATGACGCCCGGGTCGGCGCCGCTGCGCCAGTCCCCCGGGATCGTCTCGGGCCGCAGGCCGAGCGTGGCGGCCAGTTCGGACCACTGGTCGGAGAAGTGCCCCGTCTCGCACATCAGGACGGCATCGCCGGGCGAGAGCGTGTTGACCAGCGCGGCCTCCCACGCCCCGGTTCCCGAGGACGGGTAGATCACGACGTCGGCGGAAGTGCGAGCCACGGCGCGGAGTTTGTCGAAGACCTCCAGGGCTAGGTCGGCGAAGTCGGGGCCCCGGTGGTCGATGGTGGGCTTGGCGATCGCGTGCAGGACCCGGTCGGGAACGTTGGTCGGACCGGGGATCTGCAAGAAGTGTCGACTGCTGGCAACGGACATTCGTTCCTCCACGGTGAGGACGCTCTTCCGGCATGTGAAAACCAAGTCTCGGCGGCTTGAATTCTGTAGACAGCAAGCCGATCATGTCAAGTGGCTCACTTCCCCCTTGACAACGGTTCTAGCTGGTCACGGCCGCGAAATCGGCCGGAAAACGCTGGAAGGGAACCCCAGTGCGCAATGTCGCCACCGCAGGGATCGCCACCGAACTCGCCCGGAGCCTGGACGGCAACGTCCGCTTCGACGACTACACCCGCCACCTCTACTCCACCGACGCCAGCATGTACCGGGTCCGCCCGCTCGGCGTGGTCTTCCCGCGCCACGCCGAGGACGTCGCCACCACCGTCCGGCTGTGCCACCAGGCCGGTGTCGCCGTGCTGCCGCGCGGTGCGGGGACCAGCCACTGCGGGCAGACCGTCGGCGAGGCCGTGGTGCTGGACTTCTCCAAGCACATGAACCGGATCCTGGCGCTCGACCCGGAACGCGGGCTCGCGCGGGTGCAGCCCGGAGTGGTGCAGGACGAGCTCAACCTCGCCGCGGGAGCCCACGGGCTGTTCTTCGCGCCGGACACCTCCACCAGCAACCGCGCCACGCTCGGCGGGATGATCGGCAACAACTCCTGCGGTTCCCGCTCGGCCCGCTACGGCATGACCATCGACCACGTGGAAGGCCTGGAAGTCGTGCTCTCCGACGGCACTCCGGCATCGCTGGGCGAGCTGTCGGCCGCCGAGCTCGCGGCGAGGTCCACTTCGGACACCCTGGAGGGCCGGATCCACCGGCGGTTGCCGGAGATCGTCGACTCGGCGCGGCCGGGACTGGCCGAGCAGACCCAGCAGTTCTGGCGGCGCGCCGGCGGCTACCGGCTGGACCGGCTGGCCGAGGGGCCGTTCGACCTGGCGAAGTTCGTCGTCGGCGCCGAGGGGACGCTGGTGACCGTCACCGAAGCGCTGGTGCGGCTCACCCCGAAGCCGAAGGCGACCGTGATGGTCGTCGGGCACTTCGATTCCACCGCCGCGTGCATCGCGGGCACCGACGCGGCGATGCGCACCGGCGCCGCCGGCATCGAGATGGTGGACAACTTCATCCTCGACCTCGCCCGGCGATCGCCGCAGCACGAGCACCTCTTCGGCGCGCTGGAAGGAGATCCGCGCGCGCTGATGTTCGCCGAGTTCTACGGCGACACAGTCGCGGAAGCCGGCGCGGTCGCCGACGGGCTCGTGGCCGCGTGGCGAACCGACGGGCACGGCTACGCGACCAGGCTGGCCGCCACCGATGCCGAGCTCGCGCCGCTGCGCGCCCTGCGCAAGTCCGGGCTCGGGCTGCTGATGGCCGCGGGCGACTCCACCGAGCGGTCGGTGGCGTTCGTGGAGGACACCGCCGTGCCACCGGAGCACCTGGCCGAGTACACGACCCGGTTCGCCGAGATCCTCGACCACCACGGGCTGCGCGCCGGGTTCTACGGGCACGCCTCGGCAGGCTGCCTGCACGTGCGGCCGTTCATGGATCTCACCCGTCCCGACCAGGTCGCCACCATGCGCGAGGTCGCCGAGGAGGTCTGCGATCTCGCGCTGTCCTACGGCGGGGTGAACTCCAGCGAGCACGGCGACGGGTACGCGCGCAGCGAGTTCAACCGCAAGATCTTCGGTGACGCCGTCTACGAGGCGATGCGCGAGGTCAAGGCGCTGTTCGACCCGGACGGCATCATGAACCCCGGCAAGATCGTCGACGCTCCGCCGATGACCGAGAACCTGCGCGAACCGACGATCCCGGTGGCAGCGCCGCTGGACACGCACTTCGACTTCACCCGCTACGGCGGGATGCGCGGGGAGGCCGAGCGCTGCCAGCGCATCGGCGCCTGCCGCAAGCCCGACACCTCGGGCGGGGTGATGTGCCCGTCGTTCATGGCCACCCGCGATGAGGAGCACTCCACGCGCGGCCGGGCGAACGCCCTGGTGCTCGCCCTCTCCGAGCCCGACCCGAAGGCGGCGCTGGGCGGCGACCGGCTCAACGAGGTCCTCGACCTGTGCCTGGAGTGCAAGGCCTGCCAGCACGAATGCCCGATGTCGGTGGACATGGCCACGCTCAAGAGCGAAGCCCTGGCCCACCACCACGCGCAGCACGGGACCGACCTGCGGACCCGGATCTTCGGCGCCACCCGGCGGCTCTACCGGCTGGGAGCCATGGCCGCGCCGCTGACCAACGCGCTGGCCCACCCGAAGCCGGTGCGGGCCCTGATGCAGAAGTTCGCCGGGATCGACAGCAGGCGGCCGTTGCCCGGGTTCCGCCGTGACGACCTGCTGCGCTGGAACCGGTCGCGTCCCGCCACTCCGACCGCGCGGGGAGTCGCCCCGGGCGAGCGGGGTGACGTGGTGTTCCTCGCCGACTCCTTCACCAGCCACACCGAACCGGACATCGGGCGGGCGGCGATCCGCCTGCTGGAACACGCGGGCTGGCGGGTGCGGGTCGAGTCGCGGGTGTGCTGCGCGCGCCCGCAGATCTCCAAAGGCCTTCTCCCCCAGGCGAAGAAGGTGGCCGGGAAGCTGGTCGCCGAGCTCGCGCCGGAGGCCGAGCGCGGCGTGCGGATCGTGGGGTGCGAGCCGTCGTGCGTGTCGACGCTGTGCGACGAGCACCCCCAGCTGCTGGGCGATTCGCGGGTGGCCGGCAGCGCGAGCCTCGTCGAGGACCTGCTCCTGGAAGCCCTGGAGGACGGCACCCTCGCGCCGTCGCCAGGACCGGAGAAGGTCCTGTTCCACGGTCACTGCCACCAGAAGGCGGTGCTGGGCACGACTTCGTCCGCCCGCCTGCTGGAGCACCTCTCCGAGGTCGACGTGCTCGACGCGGGCTGCTGCGGCATGGCCGGTTCGTTCGGCTTCGAGACCGAGCACTACGAGCTGTCGATGCGCATCGGCGGGCAGCGGCTCTTCCCCGCGATCGAGGGTTCGGCCGATGCGGCGGTGGCCGCCACCGGGGTCTCCTGCCGCCAGCAGGTCGCCCACGGAACCGGGCGCCACGCCAAGCACCCGGTCGAACTGCTCCACGACGCCGTCTTCGGGTGACCCACGCTCGGCCGGTCGCGGTCGTGGTGCGAACCGTCCGGTTCGGACCACGACCGTCCGTCACCCGCTCAGGCGGGCCAGAGGCCGAAGAGGGAGGCGAAGCCCTCCCGCCAGCTCGGCCAGGAGGGCTTCCAGCCCAGGGTCTCGCGGAGCCGGAAGTTGCTCGCGCCGCGCTGCTCGGTGAGCTGGTGCACGGTCAGCCAGTCCAGCTGGGACTTCGCCTGCTCCATGGTCAGCGCGACCGGGGCGGGCGCACCGGCCATCCTGGCGTAGGCGGGCAGCCACTCGCTGGACTCGGCCGGCTCGTTGTCGACCACGTTGTAGGCGCCCGGATCACCGCCTTCGAGCAGCTCCAGGATCACTCCGGCGGCGTCGTCCACGTGGGTGAAGGAGGTGAGCCCGAC
The DNA here is from genome assembly GCF_004349225.1 of Saccharopolyspora karakumensis. Classification (NCBI taxonomy): domain Bacteria; kingdom Bacillati; phylum Actinomycetota; class Actinomycetes; order Pseudonocardiales; family Pseudonocardiaceae; genus Saccharopolyspora; species Saccharopolyspora karakumensis. The sequence goes on along the minus strand of NZ_SMLA01000055.1, from coordinate 35,846 downwards.
CCCATCGCCGACCAGCGGCAGCTCGCTGCCGACCACGCGGGCGTGCACGTCACCGCCGGGCGCGTAGTGGGTGTCCGGCCCGTACAGCGAGCCGTAGCGCAGCGACACGCCCTCGATGCCGGAGCGGCTGAACAGGTCCTCCTCCACAGAGGCCGATGCCCGCACCAGGTCGCCCCAGCGGCCCGGGGCGTCGACCCACAGCGGGGAGTCCTCCTCGAGGACGTCGTGGCCGTGCGGGCGGTAGGCGGCCGTCATGCCCTGGGCGATGAACCGGCGGGCACCCGCGGTCACGGCGGCGTCCATCAGGTTCTTGGTGCCCCGCTCGCGGAGTTTCGCCGTGCGCTGCAGGGCTTCCTGCGGGTCGGCCGCGCCGAAGGCGGAGCTCTGGTCGATCACGACGTCGGGAGCAGCGCGGCGCAGCTGTATGCGCAGCGCATCGGGATCCAGGAGATCGACCGCCGCGATCTCGTCGACGGACAGCTCTTCCAACCGGTCGGCTTTGCGCGCCAGCGCCGTCACGTGGTGACCGCGCTCCCGCAGCAGCGGCAGCAACGCCCTCCCGACCACACCTGTCGCACCGGCGACAACCACACGCAGGGGCATTCCCCGGAACCTCGCATCTGGTCAAACGTCAGCGAGCCCTGAGGCTACCCCGGAACCCCTTGCCCCATCGGGTGAAACTCGCCGGTGATCGGCGAGAGGAAGATCATCTGCGACGAGCGGCGGGTCGGCGGTCACGACCCGCCACCCGTCAGACGGAGGAAGTGTCACACCGTGCGGATGCCGGCCGCCTGCGGGCCCTTGGGGCCCTGGGCGATCTCGAACTCCACGCGCTGGTTCTCCTCCAGCATGCGGAAACCCGTGGCATCGATGGCGGAGTAGTGGGCGAAGACGTCAGCGCCACCGCCGTCCGGGGTGATGAACCCGTAGCCCTTCTCGGCGTTGAACCACTTGACCGTACCGCTTGCCATTCCTTGTTCTCCCGTTTCTGCTGACCAGGGCCAACACCGCGCCGACCCCTGGTTGCCAGAGCCGATCACCGGCAGCCCGCGGAGCGACCACGGCACAAAAAAAGCGCCTGCGTTCTGGCAGGCACTCTTTCCAGTACTGCAAGGACCAAAACCGCAACCACGAGTCACGCTAGCACCACGGTTGCGGGTTGTCACACGTTGATCGCAGCCAGTCAACATGAGACCGTATCCGGTCCGCCGCAGCGCTTTTCAGCCGCCGGACGTCGTGGCCCCCGGGCCGGTCTCGACCCGGGGACCGCGACGCGCCGTCACGGGATGCTCAGCAGCGCCTGCCCGCTCTCCTCGGCGACCCGGTTCTGCTCGTTCCGCCGCTCGGCCAGCATCAGCGCCGCGTCGCGCGGGGTGTGCCCCTCGGTGTCCCACGCCGCGAGCAGCAGCGGGATCTTGGCCAGCATCTCCTCGCGCAGCACCTGGAAGGACAGCACCGGGTCGGCGTCCACCCTGCCCAGCAGCAGCCACCACGCCCACGCCGCGGCGCCGGCGTTGGCCACGAAGTCCGGGATCACCGGGATGCCGCGGGTCGCCAGCAACTCCTCGGCCTCGGGCGTGACCGGGTTGTTGGCCGCCTCGACGATCACCCGCGCCGCCACGTCCGGCACCTGGTTGGTGCCGATGGCGAAGGAGACCGCGGCCGGGATCAGCACGTCGACCTCCTGCGAGAGCACGGCCTCGCGCGGCAGCCGCAGGACGTCGGCCGGGACCTGGTCGCGGTCGATCTCGCCGAAGCGGTCGCGGGTCTCCAGCAGAGCCGGGACGTCCAGGCCGTCCGGGTGGTGGAGGGTTCCGGCCGCATCGGCCAGGGCCACCACCTTCAGGCCCGCTTCGTGCAGGTAGTAGGCGGCGCCGCCGCCCATGGTCCCCACGCCCTGCACCGCGACGGTGGTTTCGTGCGCCGCCCAGTCGCGGGCCTGCACCACGCCCAGGCAGCACTGGGCGACGCCGTAGCCGCCGACCACGTCACCGAGCAGCAGGCCACCCGGCACCGGCGCGTTGAGCCCGGCCCGGACCCGGCGCAGCGTGCGCTCCGCGTCCGGCGCCCGGCGGATCGCCGCGTGGTAGGACTGGTGCATTCCGAGCTCTTCGAAGGCCTCGTCGATCAGGTGCTGGGGCACGCCCAGGTCCTCGGCGGTCACCCAGTGCGCGTCCAGCCACGGACGCATCGCCTGGAGGTAGCGCCGGAGCACTCCCTTGGCCTGCGGATCCTTCGGATCGCAGTCGATACCGCCCTTGGCTCCGCCCACGGGCAGCTCGAACACCGCGGTCTTGCGGGCCATGCCGCGCGCCAGGTGCTCGACTTCTTCCATCGTGCAACCGGCACGCATCCGAGTCCCACCGGTGGCCAGGCCCGACACCAGGGTGTGCACGACCAGGAAGCCATTGCTTCCCGTCACCGGATCCGTCCAAGTCACCTTCATGAGCGGTTCGCCGCCGACGAGTCCCATGGGCGAATACCTCCTTTCAGAGCGCATACGAGGTTGGGTAACTCGATCGGGCTATGCCGACATAGGGCGGGATTGCCGCCCTGGTTGTCGGAATAGCCCGATCAGATATGTGCTAACTCGAAGAGTTCGGTTGTGGGAAGAAGATCCACGGACCCGGCCGGACGCGGAAGTCGATTGATCTCGGTTCGCATGAGCACCTCCCGCGTTGGCCGGAATGGCTCGAAGCTAAGGCCGGGGAAGTGAGATTGTCAACAATCGTCGGTTCGGACAACCGTTACGGCGTCGGAACAGGTGCATGTCGGCAGGTAAAACGGCCGTATCCGGTTGGTGCGTAACGAGATCAACTCACCCGGCCCCGCCGGGGGCGTGTTGGTTCTAAGCTTCTGCGCGAAGGCCTCGTGATGCCTTCACCACCGCTTTCGAAAACCGTCATTCCAGAAAAATCGGCGGGGCTTGGAGCAGGGGTCACGGCGTGCATCGACCACGCTGCACGACTGGAAGGATGGGAGTCATGAGTCAACCTGAGCCGCCGGGATCGCTGGACGAGGCCACGCAGCAGCAGCTGATCCAGGAGATCGGCCGGGTGATCGTGCGCGCGCTGCCCCCCGGTTGGCAGGAGTCCACCACGGAGTACCGCGCGCTCGGCGATCACGTCGAGACGGTGTGCCAGCTGATCGCGCCCAACGGCAGCGCGATCCCGCTCGCCGCACCTCCGGAGGTCTCCGCCCTGTTCGGACAGCTGCGGTCCGGCATGCACCAGCCCGATCGGGGCACCTGGGTCAGCGCGGTCTACCGGCTGCAGCGACCCGGGAGCTACGCCGTCGACTTCAACGGCGACAACGAGCCGGACTGGCAGACCCCTCCCCCGCCTTCGGCCTACGCCGAAGAGCTGCGCAGGCACCCCCGGCCGGCGGAGGCGACGCCGCAGTGGCTGGCCGCCGGGACCGCGCAACCGGAGCAGTCGCGGCCGTCGCTGCGCACCGCCGAGGTCTTCGACGACCGCGGCAACCCGATCACCGAGCGTGCCGAGATCGGCCGCGCGGAGGCCGAACGGGTGGCCGACTACCTGGAGAAGGCACCGGTCGTGCTGGCCGCCCGCAGCTACGACAACGATCGCCTCGACCCGCAGCGCACGGCGACGGTCCCGATGACCTTCCACACCGACGGCAACTGGATCTGGCCGGGTGCGGTGGCCTACTACCTGCGCCAGCACGGCGTGGCCCCGGAGCCCGACCTGCTCAACCACATCAGGGCGCTCGGATTCCAGCTCCCCGAGATCACCGAACCCCAGCGCGAGCTGGCGGTGTCGGTGATCACGGGCGAACGCCGCTAGGAATTCTGGAGGAATCACTTTGCTCGTCGGTGCGGGTAGGGGAACCTGAGCGGCTCCGTGGACTCCGCGCACCGCTCCTCGAGTACGTCGATACGCGGCGTCGCGGCGTGCTCGCCACGAAGCCGCTGGAGAACCCCCCGGCGGTGCAGGCTGCTGGGGTGGTCACCAAGAAGAGAAAGTGGCTCTGCCACTTCGGCACTGCCGCACTCCGAGAGGCGGGACTGCTCTGACCGTCCCGCCTCTTCGTCCCTTCAGACCGGTCGATGTGGCCGGAACTGCTCGGTAACGGGGCGCCCGGCGCCTGCGACAATCAGCTCATGGCGGATGAGGTGGCGTTCGTGGGCGGCCCGGTGGCCACCATGGATGCCGCGCGCTCGTTCACCGACGCGGTGCTGGTGCGCGACGGCCGGATCGCGGCTGTCGGCGGCGAGGCCGTGCGCGAGCGGATCCGTCCCCGCACCGAGGTGGTGGAGCTGCGCGGACGCCTCCTGCTGCCGGGGTTCCACGACGCCCACGTGCACCCGGTGTTCGGAGGCATGCTGCGGTTGCGCTGCGACCTGTCGCAGGCCACCGACGCCGGCGACTGCCTGCGGCTGATCTCCGAGCACCTCGCGGAGTTCCCGGACTCGCCGTGGCTGCTCGGCGGCGGCTGGGACATGGCCCAGTTCCCGGGCGGGACGCCGACCCGGCGCGCGCTGGACTCGGTGACCGGCGACCGGCCCGCCTACCTGGTCAATCGCGACCACCACGGGGCGTGGGTGAACTCCGTGGCGCTGCGGCTGGCCGGCATCGATCGGCACACGCCCGATCCGCCGGACGGGCGCATCGAGCGCGATCCGGCCGGGCGTCCCGACGGCACCCTGCACGAGGGAGCGACCCGCCTGATGGAGCACGTGCTCCCGGCGACCGGTTCCGAGCAGTACCTCGACGCCCTGGCCGCGGGGCAGCGCCACCTGCACGCGCGCGGCGTGACCTCCTGGCACGACGCCATCGTCGGCCGCTACCTCGGTTACGACGACCTGCTGTCGACCTACCTGCTCGCCGACGAGCGCGGGCTGCTGACCGGCAAGGTCCGCGGAGCGCTGTGGTGGGACCGCGATCGCGGCGTCGAGCAGATCCCGGACCTGCTGGAACGCCGCAAGCGAGCGCGCGGGCGGAGGTTCCGCGCCGAGACGGTCAAGATCATGCAGGACGGGGTGTGCGAGAACGCCACCGCCGCGTTGCGATTGCCCTACTTGGGCCGCGACGGCCGGGGGTTGTCCTTCGTGTCCCCGGGCGAGCTGGCGGAGGCGGTGCCTCTGCTGACCGCGGAGGGCTTCCAGCTGCACTTCCACGCCGTCGGTGACCGCGCGGTCCGCGACGCCCTGGACGCCGTGAGCGGGAGCGGACCCGAGCTCCGCCACCAGATCGCCCACGTGCAGGTCGTGCACCCGGGTGACATCGCGCGGTTCCGGGAGCTCGGGGTGGCGGCGACGATCCAGCCCCGCTGGGCGGTCAACGACGCGGCGATGACGGAGCTGACGGTGCCCAAGCTCGGGCACACCCGGGCGACCTGGCAGTACCCGTTCGGCTCGCTGCGCGCGGCGGGGGCGGTGCTGGCGGTCGGCAGCGACTGGCCGGTGTCGGAGGCCGATCCGATGCTCGGCGTGCACGTGGCGGTCAACCGCAGCGAACCCGGTTCGGACGAGCCGCTGGGGCCGGAGGAGGCGCTGGACCTCGTCGACGCCCTCGCGGCCTACACGGTCGGCAGCGCGTGGGTGAACCACGTCGAGCAGCACACGGGTTCCGTCGAGGTCGGCAAGGCGGCCGATCTGGTGGTGCTCGACGCCGACCCGTTCGCGCTGCGGCCTGAGGAGATCGCCGGGTGCGGAGTGGATCTCACGGTGGTCGACGGGGAGTTCGTGCACCAGCGGTGATCTCGGCGCTGGGCCGGGCGGGCGATGTCGTTGCCCGATCGTGTGCCAACTCCGACGAGGCATTGGCGAGTACCCGGACGACTGGTTCCGTCAGCTGGCGACGGTGCACACCTCTGGGAGGCCGCTGACCCATGTCGTTCCGACTGCCCGAGTTCTACCTGTCCCACCCCGCCCGGTTGAACCCGAACCTGCAGCGCGCCCGCGAGCACAGCAAGGCGTGGGCCCGCCGCATGGAGATGATCGACGTCCCGCAGCAGGGCAAGGAGATCTGGTCCGAGGCGGACCTGGACCGCGACGACTACGCGCTGCTGTGCGCCTACACCCACCCCGACTGCGACGGCGACGAGCTCGACCTGGTCACCGACTGGTACGTGTGGGTTTTCTACTTCGACGACCACTTCGTCGAGCTCTACAAGCGCGACCCGGACCTGACCGCCGCCCGCGAACACCTCGACCGGCTGCGGGCTTTCATGCCGGTGGAGGGACCGATCACCGAGCAGGCGACCAATCCGGTGGAGGCCGGGCTGGCGGACCTGTGGCGCCGCACGGTGCCGTCGATGAGCGCCGACTGGCGGCGCCGGTTCGCCGACAGCACGAAGGCGCTGCTGGACGAATCCCTGTGGGAGCTGCACAACATCAGCGAGAACCGGCTGTCCAACCCCATCGAGTACATCGAGATGCGGCGCAAGGTCGGCGGCGCCCCGTGGTCGGCGAACCTGGTCGAGCACGCAGTGGGGATGGAGGTGCCGGCCGAGCTCGCCGCGACCCGGCCGCTGAAGGTCCTGCGCGACACGTTCTCCGACGCCGTGCACCTGCGCAACGACCTGTTCTCCTACGAGCGCGAGGTCACCGACGAGGGCGAGCTGAGCAACGGCGTGCTGGTCTTCGAGCGGTTCCTGGGCTGCGATTCCCAGGAGGCCGCCGAGACGGTCAACGACCTGCTGACCTCGCGGATGCACCAGTTCGAGCACACCGCGCTGACGGAGGTGCCGAGGCTGCTCGACGAGCGCGGGGTGGACCCGGCCGGACGGCTGGCGGTGCTGGGCTACGCCAAGGGCCTGCAGGACTGGCAGTCCGGCGGCCACGAGTGGCACATGGCCTCCGGGCGGTACCCCGAGGGCGGTGGCAGCCCGTCGGTGCTGGGCGGCCCCACGGGTCTGGGCACCGCGGGCGCCTACATCGCCAAGTCGCTGATCTCGACCGCACCGCAACGCCTTCGGAGCTTCACCAGGGTCCCCTTCCAGCCGGTCGGCCCGGTTCAGCGGCCCGCGCTGGAGGTGCCGTTCGAGCTCCGGTTGTGCCCGCACCTCGATGTCTCCCGGGAGCACGCGGTGGACTGGTCCCGGGAGATGGGGATGTTCGCCGACGCCCCGCCGGTGTGGGACGAGGCGGCGGTGCGGTTCAACGACCTGCCGCTGTGCGCCGCCGGGCTGGATCCGGACGCCTCGCTGGAGGAGCTCGACCTGGCCTCCCACTGGCTGGTGTGGGGCACCTACGGCGACGACCTCTACCCGCAGCGCTACGGCCACGTCCGCGACGTGGCCGGGGCCAAGGCGCAGAACGAGCGGCTCAAGCAAGTCATGACCGACACGGGTGAGCCGGGGATCGTGCCGGTGAACATGATGGAGCGCGGCCTGGCCGATCTGTGGCGGCGCACCACGGCTCCGATGAACGCCCGGGAGCGGCGATCGCTGCGCAACGCCGTGGAGGTGATGATCGACAGCTGGGTGTGGGAGCTGGACAACCAAGCCCTCAACCACGTTCCGGACCCGGTGGACTACGTCGAGATGCGCCGCGCCACGTTCGGTTCGGACATGACGATCAGCCTGGCGCGCTTCTCCCACGGCGACGTGGTGCCCCCGGAGCTCTACGAGACGCGTGCGGTGCAGAACCTGGAGAACTCGGCGATCGACTGCGCGACGATGCTCAACGACGTCTTCTCCTACCGCAAGGAGATCGAGTTCGAGGGCGAGGTGCACAACGCCGTCCTGGTGGTGCAGAACTTCCTGGACTGCGATTCCGAGCGCGCCTTCGAGATCGTGCACGGGCTGTTCAACGCTCGGATGGAGCAGTTCCTGCACGTCATCGACGTGGAACTGCCCGCCCTGTACCAGGAGCGGGAGCTCGCACCGGAGGCGCAGGAGGCGTTGAACCAGCACGCCGAGGAGCTCAAGGACTGGCTGTCCGGCATCCTCAACTGGCACGAGCAGGTGGCCCGCTACCGCGACTCCGAACTCCGGCACAACACGCCGATGAGCGGGATCCGCTCGCTCTACGCGCCGTCGACGCCGTGGGATCCGGTGCTGGGCTGAGTCATCGCCCGCCACGCGGCGAGCCCGATGGCGGCGATGGCCTCGACGCCGTCGCCGCCTCGGTAGCCCTTGGTGGACACCGCGTCGGTGAGCTGGTCGACGAGCACGGCGAGGACGACCTGCGGGGTGTCGTCGGTGCTCAGCAGCGCGACGTCGTGCCGAAGGCCCTTGATCTCGCCGGTCTTGTTCCAGCAGCGCGCGTTCTCGGGCAGCAGCAACGGGATTCGGTCGACGACCTGCTGCCGCGACAGCACGGTGAGGGCGTGCGCGGTCAGCTGGGGCGGCAGCGCGGTGCCCTCGGCGAGCGCGGTCAGGACGCGGGCCTGGTCGAGCGCCGTGGTCTGCAGGACGCCGGGAGCGTCGGTGTCCATGATGTGGCGCTCGATGCGGGTACCGGTGCAGCCCAGGTCGGCGGTGCACTCGGCGATCGCGGTGAAGCCCACCTGGTCGATGACGGCGTTGGTGGCGGCGTTGTCGCTGACCACGATCATGAGGTTGATTAGGTCGCGCAGCGATGCCCTGGGCACGCTGGGGACCTCGAACAGGACGCCGGTCCCCTTCGTCCGGTCGGCGGGCAGCTCCACCTGCGCGTCCAGGTCGAGCCGCCCGTCGGCGACGGCCCGCAACGCGGTGATCATCACCAGGACCTTGATCGTGCTGGCCGAGTGCACCTCGACCTCGGCTCCTCGCAGGACCGGCGCGTTCTCGCGGAGATCCCAGCTCGCGATGCCCACGCGCCCGGGAAGATCCCACTCCGCCAGCTCCGCCTCGAACCTCGCCGCGTACCCCACCCATGACCTCCTCAACACCGTTGTCGCCCGCCAAGGAAAGCACACCGAGCGCCTTCACCCGCGGACCCCGGCCCGCCTGGCCGCGGTCACCCGCAACCAGGCCCGGGCGCGTTGCTGCAGGCCCTGGACGTCCTTCCGCGACTGATCCACGGGGATCACCGCGACGCGCCGGCCGTTGCCGTGAACGCGGCCCGTGTCGCCTCGGAGCACGTCGATCGCCGGATCACCCCTCCCCCACAGGAAGGTGAACCCGCCGAGGAACAACCACTGGCACGGAATGCGGGCCATCGCTCACCGCCCGCAGCACGGGCAGCCGCACGACAGGAAGTGGTTCTCCGCGTGGAAGCCGACCGCGTCCCTGGCGGTCTGATCCATGTCCGCGACGACCCGGAAGCACGCCGGTCCACCGACCGGGCACACCAACCAGTTGCGACCGTCGACGAGAACCGTTGTGCGCTCCTGCGTTTCGCATCCAACCGGCGACCTCGGGGGGGTGTTCGGCACCGGGCCGCCCCTCGCTCAACATCACCATGACGCGAAATTAGACGCAGCGGACACCGCGATTCCAGTTCTAGTCAGGACCTCGCATAAACTCGTCGGCCACCGAACTCAGGAGCCGCCGAGCATCATTTTCCGAAACGGCTCGCTCCCGAAAGTAGTCGAACACGTTCAAGTGATACGAGATATCGCGGTAGTCCCGCAAAGCGACAGTTCCGGAGAACATTTCAACAGTGGCCAAGCGCTCGTCGTAGATCACGAATATGTTCAACGGTGGCGACGTGATCGAGGCTGTGTGCGGCAGGATTGCCAAGTCCACGTTCGGCCGCTCGGACACGGCAGCCATGTGCCGGAGCTGCGTCACCATCACTGACGCGGGCGCTTGCTTCAACCGAACCGCCTGCTCCGTCAGCAGGAAGCGAAACGTCCGCGATGCGTCGTCGAGGACTTCCTGAGCTTCCATCCGAGCTTTCACAGCGCGGTCGACGTCCCGCGCGGTGTCACCTTCGATGACCGGAGTGAGGACGCTTCTCGCGTACTCCGCAGCCTGAATGAGACCCGATGGGATGACCGGAAGGAAATGTCGAACCGTCTTGGATGCTTCGCAAAGCGCCTTGATCTCGGCCTGCCGCCGCCAGATCCCCAGCCGGGCTGCCGAACGAGCCGAGACGTAATCAACATTGGCCGATCGCGCGGCCGTGAGGATGTCGAATTGGGCGTCCGCCGGCACATCGAGCGCCCGCATGATCCGTTCGACATCGGCAACACTGGGAAGGACCCGACCAGATTTAATCCTGCTGATCTTGGACTGCGACATGGCAGCACGAGCGGCCAGCCTCTCCCCAGAGAGCCCGGCCGCTTTGCGCAACTGCTTCAGCGAATCAGCTAAGTCCCTGCGATCGCGCTTCTCGTTCTCAGGTTCCAGCATTGAACTCGTGGAAGGGAACCGCGTGCGCAAGTGCTGTATCGCGCCACTTCCGGTACTTCGAGAGGTCCGGATTTTCGAGCTGCTCCCGGTTGATCATCGTACCGTCAGGGTTGAAGTTGAGATCAACGACGATCTCATCGTCGAAGAGCCAGAAGTCCTGAGACGGCAGATCAAGGTCGAGCTCAGTCAGATCCAGAACCCGAATGTCCTCCCCCGCCTTGATGTTGCCAGGAATCGCCCACTCGAACTGATGCCGCAGGTACTCGGTGAGCGGCCTGCGGACCACGCGGACACGTCCCATGGACACACCGCGTTCGACATAGCCCGAAACACGCTCGTGCCAGGCGGAGTTGAATCCCTCGGGCATGGGTTTCCCAGCACGCCAGAGCTCCAGTTCATCCTGCTCACCAGGCATGGTGTAAGTCGGCTGAGCCTCGAACCGCCACGCTGAGCTATGACAGTTCGCGAACCGCTCACGCAGGTTCGAAAGGAACACTATTGACCTCCTGAAGGGCTCCAACAGCGGCAAGAACAACTTCCGGGGGAAGCTCGACGGCGGCCTCCTCATCTCCCAGGGTGAGCCCTTCCGTGCCCACTTCGACCGGCACCCCCTGGATCACGGCCGTCCCCTGTCGGACACGTACACGGCAGGACAGTTCTCGTCCTTGCACTCCGTCACCTTGGATAGCTTCATGGCTCCATGATTCGTCGCGCTCAAACGATTGATCAAGCTCCAGGAGGTTTTATGCACGATGCTGGGTAACCATCACCCGCATGTGCCACGCCGGAGGCCATCAGAGCAGGCCGAGCACTGCGAGGGCTGCTGCTGCGTCTTGGACTCCGATTCCGACGCTGTTGTAGAAGATGAGGTCCTCGGCGGACTTTCGGCCCGGGGATTGGGCGGTGAGGATCGCGCCGAGCGGGGTCAGGGCGTCCCGGTCGAGGTCGCCGGTGTCGAGGGCGGCCATGATCGGGCCCGCGTGGTGGGTGGCCGTGTCGACGTCGTCGACGACGATCCTGTCCGCTGCGCGCAGGAGGTCGCCGTCGACCTCTCGCCGGTGGGGCTCGAAGCTCCCGACGCTGACCACGGTGGCGCCCCGGGCGAGGTCCGCGGTCGCGACGACCGGGTCGGGACTCAGGGTGCAGGCGACCACCATCGCCGCGTCGCGGACCGCCTCGGCCGACGCGGCGACCGCGCGGACGTCGAGCCCGAGCTCGCCGGCGAGTTCAGCGGCGGTCGACTCGCGGCGGGCCGCGTCGCGGCTGTGGATGCGGACCTCGGTGAGCGCGCGGACGCGGGAGATCGCCCGGACGTGCGCTCGGGCCTGGACGCCGGAGCCGATCACCGCCAGCACGTCCGCCTCAGCCGGTGCCAGGGCGTCGAGGGCGACCGCGCTGCCCGCGGCGGTGCGGATCTCGGTGAGGGTCGTGCCGGACATGGTCGCGGTGAGCGCGCCGGTCTCGGCGTCGAGCACCAGGACCGTGGCGTTGATCGACGGCAGGCCGCGATCGGCGTTGCCGGGGTTGACCGAGACGAGCTTGGCCACCGGTCCGTGCCGGGGCGAGAGGCGGCTCAGGTACGACAGGACCGTGTCCTCCCCCGTCCGGATCGCTGTTTTCGCAGCTTGCTGCACCTCTCCCCGGCCCAGGGATGCGAAGGCCAGGCGTTGCGAGCCGATCGCCGCGTCGTAGTCGAGGGAGGCGGCCACGTCCGCGTCGCTGAGGAGGTCCATGCGCACCGACGTTGGCACATCCGTTCGCCCATCGGAAGGCAGCCCCAGCGACGCTGGGTCTCAGCGCGACAAGAAATCACTCTTCTGATTCTCAACAGAGCGCGCTCCGCCGTTCTACGGTGATCTCAGCGTGGTCCCGAGCAGGAAGAGGTGCATGTCGGTGCAGGCGACGTTGAGCTCCGTGATCGGTCCGGACACCCCGGAGGTGATCGACGGCGGAGGCGAGTACCTCTCGAAGAACCCCGCGAACCTCGACGACGTGGTCGCCAAGGTCGCGCTGGGAACCCCCGAGACCCTGGTGGCCGCGACCGAGCAGGCCCATCGCGCCCAGAAGGAGTGGGCGCAGGTCCCCGCTCCGGTGCGCGGTCGCGTCATCGCGGGCCTGGGACGACTGGTCGAGGCCAACAAGGAGTCGCTGGCCAGGCTGGTGACCCGCGAGATCGGCAAGCCCTACGCCGAAGCGCTCGGCGAGGTGCAGGAGATCGTCGACACCTGCGACTTCTTCCTCGGCGAGGGCCGCAGGCTCTACGGGCAGACGGTGCCCTCGGAGATGCCGGACAAGCAGCTGTTCACCTTCCGCGTGCCGGTCGGGGTGGCCGTGGTGATCACCGCGGGCAATTTCCCGGTGGCGGTGCCGTCCTGGTACCTCGTCCCGGCGCTGCTGTGCGGCAACGCGGTGGTGTGGAAGCCGGCCGAGTACGCCGCCGGGGCGGCTCGTGCGGTGGCCGAGCTCGCGTGGAAGGCGGGCGTGCCGAAGGGCGTGCTCAACCTCGTCTACACCGACGGCGAAGCGACCTTCAAGGGCCTGGAGTCCTCGCTGCAGGCGGGCACGGTGAACAAGGTCGGCTTCACCGGTTCCAGCGCGGTTGGCACGCGGGTCGGCGAGCTGTGCGGGCGTCACCTGCAGAACCCGTGCCTGGAGCTGGGCGGCAAGAACCCGATGATCGTCACCGAGGACGCCGACCTCGACCTGGCAGTGGAGGGCGCGCTGTTCTCCGGCTGGGGCACCGCCGGTCAGCGCTGCACCTCGCTGGGCAACCTCATCGTGCACCGCGACATCAAGGACGAGTTCACCTCGCGATTGGACGCGGCGCTGCGAGCGGCCACCGTCGGCGAGCCCGGTGGGGACGTGCTCTACGGTCCGATGCTGGACCAGAAGTTCGCCGACAACTTCGAATCCATCCTCGACACCCTGCAGCCGCACCACACGCCGCTCGGCTCGGATGCGGTCGGTCGCATCACCGACGACAAGCCGCGGAAGGGCTTTCACGGCGATGCGGGCGCGGGCCTGTACTACCACCCGGTGCTGGTGGACGGGATGCGCACCGACGATCACATCTTCCGCAACGAGACCTTCGGTCCCATCGTCGGCGTCACCACCTACGAGACCCTCGACGAGGCGATCGAGCTCGGCAACGCACCCGGGTACGGTCTGTCGGCGGCGATCTACACCACCGATCCGGCCAAGGCGTTCCGGTTCCGGCAGGGCATCGGCGCGGGCATGGTCAGCGTGAACAACTCGACCTCCGGCGCCGAGGCGCACCTGCCGTTCGGCGGGAACGGCAAGTCCGGCAACGGAAGCCGTCAGTCGGGCATCTGGGTGCTCGACCAGTTCACCCGGTGGCAGTCGTTGAACTGGGACTTCTCCGGCAAGCTGCAGAAGGCCCAGATGGACGTCGACACCGTCGAGCCCGAGATGGACTACCGCCTGCCTCCGGAACTGGGCGGGAACTAGTGCTTCCGCCCGCAGCGGATGTGGTGGTCGTCGGCGGCGGGGCGGTGGGTGTCAGCACCGCCTTCCACCTCGCCGAAGCCGGCGCGGACGTGCTGTTGCTGGAACGCGGCGAACTCGGTTCGGGCAGCACCAGCAAGGCGGCCGGCGGTGTCCGGGCGCAGTTCTCCGATCCCGTCAACATCGAGCTCGGGCATCGCAGCCTGCGGGCCTTCGAGGACTTCGCCCGGCGGCCGGGCGGCGACATCGATCTCAAGCAGCAGGGGTACCTGTTCCTGCTGTCGGACCCCGCTGATGTCGCCGCCTTCGAAGCGAGCGTGGCGCTGCAGAACTCGCTCGGAGTGCCGAGCCGCATGCTGACGGTGCCGCAGGCGCGCGAGCTGTCCCCGCTGGTCTCGCCCGAGGGCCTGCTGGCGGCGGCCTACTCCCCGACCGACGGGCACTGCACTCCCGAAGGCGTCGTCGGTGGGTACGCGCGAGCGGCTCGCGAGCACGGCGCGGTGCTGCGGCGCCGCGTCGAGGTCACCGGCATCGAGACGAGCGGCGGTGAGATCAGCGCCGTGCGCACCGACGCCGGGACCGTGCGGACCTCGACTGTGGTGTGCGCGGCCGGGGCGTGGTCCGCGGCGGTCGGCGAGTTCGCCGGTGTCGAGCTGCCGGTGCGTCCGCTTCGCAGGCAGGTCCTGGTCACCGAGCCGATGCCGGACCTGCCGCCCCGGCTGCCGTTCACCATCGACTTCGCCACCAGCTTCTACTTCCACGACGAAGGGCCCGGCCTGCTGGTGGGCATGTCGGATCCCGACGAGGAGTTCGGGTTCCGGCTGGGCACCGACGACCGCTGGCTGGGGCGGCTCAGCGAGGCCGTCGCGCGACGGGCTCCCCGGGTGGCCGACGCCGGCGTGGCGCACGGGTGGGCCGGTCTCTACGAGATCACCCCGGACCACAACGCGCTGGTCGGCAACGTCGGCCGGTTCTTCTACGCGACCGGCTTCTCCGGGCACGGCTTCCTGCAGAGCCCGGCGATCGGCGAGGTGATGCGGGACCTGGTCCTGGGCCGCACACCACCCATCGACGTCTCCGGTCTCGACGTGCGCCGATTCGACGGCGCCGAGGTCCGGCCCGAGCACAACTGCGTGTAGGAAGGGACAACCGTGGTTGATCTGTTGCAGGAGATCGACGAGTGGGGCCCGGAGAAGGTCGTCTGCGTCTCCGACGCGCGCACCGGGATGCGGGGCGTGCTGGTCATCGACAACACCGCGCGCGGCAGCGGCAAGGGCGGCACGCGGATGGCCCCGGGCGTGACCATCGGCGAGGTCGCCCGGCTGGCGCGGGTGATGACCTGGAAGTGGGCTGCGGTCGACCTCTTCCACGGCGGCGCCAAAGCGGGCATCGCGGCCGATCCCGATTCGCCGGACAAGGAAGCGGTGGTGCGCGCGTTCGCGCGACGCCTGGCCGACCAGATCCCGGCCAGCTACGTCGCCGGGCTCGACATGGGCATGACCGAGCACGACGCGGCGATCATCCAGGACGAGCTCGGCGATCGCGGTGCGGCCGTCGGCGTCCCGGAAGCCCTGGGCGGGGTTCCCTACGACCAGCTCGGCGTGACCGGGCACGGTGTCGCCGAGGCCGCGGTGGCGGCTCTGGAGCGAGCGGGCAAACCGGTGTCCGGGGCCCGGGTCGCGGTGCAGGGCTTCGGGGCGGTCGGGGCGGCCACGGCCGCTCGGCTGCACGAGCTGGGCGCGCAGCTGGTCGCGCTGTCCACAGCGGACGGTTCGGTGCACGACGCCAACGGTCTCGACGTGCCCGCGTGGCTGGCCGCCAAGGCGGAGTTCGGCGACACCTGCGTCGCGAAAGCCGCACCGGCGCAACGCATCGCGCACGGCGAGGAGTTGACCGTGGACTGCGACGTGCTGATCCCGGCCGCCCGCCAGGACGTCATCGACTCCTCGGTCGCGTCCCGCATCCGGGCCGGGCTGGTCGTGGAAGGCGCCAACCTGCCCACCGGTCTTGCTTCGCGCGCCGCGCTGGCCGCACGAGGGGTGGCGGTCGTGCCGGACTTCATCGCCAACGCCGGTGGCGCCATCGCGGCCGGATTCGCCATGGACGAGCGGTATTCCGCGTTCCGCCCCGAGCCGGCCACGATCCTCGACGAGGTCGCGACCCGGACCAGGCGCAACACCCTGCTGGTTCTCGACGCCGCGGCGGAGACCGGGGTGCTCCCGCACGCGGCGGCCCTGGAGATGGCCCAGCAGCGGGTCCGCGAGGCGATGCGGCTGCGCGGCCGCCTGCCGGTCCCGGCCTGAACCACCTGAGGAGTCGGCGTGCTCAACCCCATCCATCTGCGGACCTTGCAGGAGTGCGTGCGCACGGGCTCGTTCGCCGAGGCCGGGCGAATGCTGGGCTACACGGCCTCGGCCGTGTCGCAGCAGATGGTGCTGCTGGAGCGGGCGATCGGGGCACCGCTGTTCGAGCGCTCGGCCCGGTCGGCCCGCAGCACCGCGCTCGCGCTGCGGCTGGCCGATCGCAGCCGGGACGCGCTCGGCGCGCTGGACTCGCTGGAGCGCGAGGTGCGGGCGATGGTGGTCGGCGAGGAGGGCAGTCTCCGCCTCGCCTCCTTCGCCACCGCCAACTCCCGCGTGCTGCCGGACGTGCTCGCGGCCGTGATCTCGCAGCGCCCCCACGCCGAGGTGCAGCTCGACGAGGGCGAACCGGACGAGGTCGTCGACGGCGTCCTGGACGGGCTGCTCGATGCGGCCCTGGTCTTCGAGTACGACCTGGACCCGCGTCAGTGGCCGATCGAGCTGTGCGCGGAGGAGCTCCTGGCCGAGCCGCTCCGCGTGGTCCTGCCCTCCTCGCACCGGCTGGCGGGCCGGGGCCGGGTGGAACTGCCGGACCTGGCGGGCGACAACTGGATCTGCACCCGCCAGGACACCGCGGGCGCCCGCTCGCTGGTCCGGCTGGCCGCCGCGGCGGGCTTCGCGCCGCGCATCACCTTCCGCAGCAACGACTACTCCGTCATCCGCGACCTGGTGCGCCGGGACCTGGGCGTCGCCGTCCTGCCGGCGCTCGCCATCCCCCGGGAGCAGGAGGGCGTGGCCCGGATCATCGGGTTCGAACCGCACCGGCGGGTCAAAGTCCTCTACCGCAAGCAGAACACCAACCCGCTGCTCCCCGTCGCCCTGGAATTCCTCGCCAAGTCCTGCACAGCGGTCGCATCCGAGTGGGAGCAACCATGACCGAACCCATCGACGAACACTTCGTCCAGTCCCTCGCCCACTTCGATGACCGGATCTCAGTGGAAATCGGGACCCCGAGTTCCACTGAAATCGGGTCCGCCGGTGTCTCGGGTGAGGATCTGGTGGCGTTGTTCGACTCCCAGGCGGGGAGTCGTCACCTGGACTTCAAGGCCCGGGAGCTGGGGAAACGAGGTGTGGGTTTCTACAGCATCGGGTCGTCCGGGCACGAGTCGAACGCCGCTGTGGCGGCGGCGCTGCGGGTGAGCGACCCGGCGCTGCTCCACTACCGGTCCGGGGCGTTCTACCTCCAGCGGGCCCGCCCGGTCGCCGGGAGCACCCCGCTGATGGACGTGCTGCTGGGCGTCGTCGCATCGGCGGACGAACCGATCTCGGCCGGTCGGCACAAGGTCTTCGGCAACGCCGACCTGTCGGTCATCCCGCAGACCTCCACGATCGCCTCGCACCTGCCGCGCTCGGTGGGACTGGCGTTCGCGCTGGAGCGCGGCGCGAAGCTCGGGGTATCAGCGGAGTGGCCCGCCGATTCGGTCGTGGTGTGCAGCTTCGGCGACGCCTCGGCGAACCACTCGACCACTACCGGCGCCATCAACTCCGCGCTGCACTGCGGTTTTCAGGGACTCCCGCTGCCGCTGCTGTTCGTCTGCGAGGACAACGGGATCGGGATCAGCGTGCGCACACCGTCGGGCTGGATCGCCCAGACCTACCGGGACCGGCCCGGCCTGCGCTACTTCACCGCCGACGGGGCCGATCCGGTGGAGTGCCTGCGGGTGTCCCGGGAGGCCGCCGACTGGGTGCGCGAGCACCGCGCGCCGGCGTTCCTGCACCTGCGCACGGTGCGGCTCATGGGCCACGCGGGCTCGGACGTCGAATCGGCGTACCGGTCGCGCACCGAGATCACCGCCGACCACGAGCGCGACCCGCTGCTGGCGACCGCGAAAGTCCTCATCTCCCGAGGCGTTCTCACCCCGGACGACGTCCTCGCCCGCTACGAGGCGGTGCGCGCGGAGGTCGCCGCTCTCGCCGAGGACGCGCTGAGCCGTCGCAAGCTCGGCAGCGCCGCGGAGGTCATGGCCTCCGTGCACGCCCACTCCCCCGAGGCCATCGCCGCGCGGACCGCCGAAACCCCGCCGGGCCGCGCCACGACCTTCGGCACCGCACCCGAGGACGAGGGGCCGCTGACGCTGGCGCAGGCGATCAACCGGTCCCTGGCCGAGGAGCTCGGGCGTGACAACCGCGTCATCGTCTTCGGCGAGGACGTCGCGCGCAAGGGCGGCGTCTACGGCGTGACCCGCGGTCTGCGCAAGAAGTTCGGCGGCAGCAGGGTTTTCGACACGCTGCTGGACGAGCAGAGCGTGCTCGGCACGGCGCTGGGCGCGGGCTTGGCGGGCCTGGTGCCGATCCCGGAGATCCAGTACCTGGCCTACCTGCACAACGCGGCGGACCAGTTGCGCGGCGAGGCGAGCACGCTGAGCTTCTTCTCCAACGGCCGCTACACCAACCCGATGGTCGTGCGCATCGCCGGGTACGGCTACCAGAAGGGCTTCGGCGGGCACTTCCACAACGACGACAGCGTCGCGGCCCTGCGCGACCTGCCCGGTGTCGTCGTGGCCTCGCCGTCCCGGCCGGACGACGCGGCGGCGATGCTGCGCACCTGCGTGGCCGCCGCCCGCGAGGACGGGCGGGTGTGCGCCTTCCTCGAACCCATCGCCCTGTACCACACCCGTGACCTGCACGAAGCCGGCGACGACGGCTGGTTGTCCCGCTACCCCGCGCCGGGCGAGCACCACGTGCCGATCGGTCGAGCCCGGGTCCACGGCGACGGCGAGGACCTGACGCTGGTGAGCTTCGGCAACGGCGTCCCGATGAGCCTGCGCGTCGCCGAACGACTCCGGCACCAGGGCGTGCACGCCCGAGTCCTCGACCTGCGCTGGCTCGCCCCGCTCCCGGCCGAGGACCTGCTCCGGGCCGCCGAGGCGACCGGCACCGTGCTGGTCGCGGACGAGACCCGCCGCAGCGGAGGCGTTTCCGAGCCCGTCGTCACCTCGCTGGTCGACGCCGGGTTCACCGGCCGGATCGGCCGCGTGGCCAGCGAGGACAGCTTCATCCCGCTCGGCGCGGCGGCCTACCACGTGCTGCTCGACGAGGACACCATCGAGACCGCCGCGCTCAAGCTCATGCGTTGAGTTCTGGGAGCCCCGTGGGCCCAGATCGTCGGCAGTGCGCGACCAGGGGCGGAGGTCGAGGAGACGGAAAGGTCGAAGATACGGGTGAGGCGATCGGTCTGCCGATAGGGGCCCCAGCGGGGGCCGGTCGCCGCGAACGAGCCGCGAGACTCGCCGAGAGCACTTCGAAGCCATCCGGTCCGCAGCCGAGCGACGCCTGGGGCAGCGGCCGCCTGCACCGTTCCGAAGGCAGCTTTGGTGTCGGCGAGCCAGACCGGGTCCAAGACTCGGGCAGGTGCAACTCCCGGTTGAGCAAAGCATGCCCAGGCACGGAGGTGTAGGTCACAAGGTACCAATCTTGCAGTTTTCTGAGCGGCCGGTGGTGCCCGAGCAGTGTCGCTGCATCCCCGCCGAGCGGTCCTTCAAAACCCAATCTCGTCAGCGATCAGCACGCCCTCCCCGGTCCCCGAGGTACTCGACGACGTAGTCGCCGACATCGCCACGCGCACCGTCGATCACTCCTGGTGCCAGCTCGCGCTCACGCTGACGATCTTGAGGATCGGAACGCATCGGCATGCGTTACGAATCCGATGCGCTCAGCCCGGGGAGCCACCCTTCGAAGTTGACCACCACCTTCCGCCAAGGCCCTAGCTCAAGCTCCGAGCACTCGGACGGTCCAACCAGCCTCGCGCCAGCGAGGAGCGTCCAGGCTGTTGCGCGCGTCAAGGACCGACATGCACCGGGTGACGCTGCCCAGCGAAGCCGGGTCGATGTCGTGGTAATCGTCCCAATCGGTCAAGTGCAGTGTCAGGTCCGCTCCCTCGCAGGCCTTGCCCACCTCGTGCACGTAGTTGAGAGCGGGGTACACCTCGCGTGCGTTGTCGATACCCCTCGGATCGTGCAGGCGCACCGAGGCGCCCTCCGACTGGACCGAGGCCGCCACCTCCAACGCTGGCGAATCACGGACGTCGTCGGTGTTCGGTTTGAACGTGGCGCCCAGCACCGCGATGTTCCGTCCGGTGAACGAACCGCCCACCAATCTCCGCGCCAGGTCCACAGTGCGATCCCGGCACCTCAGGTTGATCGCATCGACCTCGCGCAGGAAGCGGAGCGAACGTCCCGCACCGAGCTCTTCTGCGGCGGTTGCGAACGCTCGTATGTCCTTGGAGAGACATCCGCCGCCGAAACCCAGACCGGCGGAGAGGAAGCTCCTGCCGATCCGCGAATCCCGGCCGAGGCAATCGGCCACCGAGTGCACGTCGGCCCCGACGACCTCGCAGATCTCGGCCATGGCGTTGATGAACGAGATCTTAGTCGCCAGGAAGGAGTTGGCCGCGACCTTGGCGAGCTCAGCGGTGGCGAGGTCGGTCACGATCAGGTCGGTCTCCCCGAGCAGAGGTGCGTACACCGCGCGCAGCTTATCGGCGGCCTCCAGGGTCTCCACGCCGATGACCACGCGGTCGGGGCGCAGGGTGTCGCGCACCGCGAATCCTTCGCGGAGGAACTCAGGATTCCACGCGACAGCGAACTCCGTTCCGGGATCGATGTTCTCGGCGATCTCGTGCTTGATCCGAGCGGCTGTTCCAACCGGCACCGTCGACTTGCCCGCTACCACACAGCCGGTGCGCAGATGAGGTGTTAGTTCGCGCACCACCGAGCGGATGTGACGTATGTCCGCGGCACCGGAATCGGGCTGCTGCGGAGTGCCCACGCAGATGAAGTGGACCTCGGCGAACTCCCCCACCTCTCGGATCGACGGCGTGAATCTCAGTCGTCCGGTGGTCAACCCGCGGTCCAGCAGTTCCGGGAGACCCTCCTCGTAGAACGGCGCTCGGCCGACCGACAACGATTCGAGCCGCGCTACGTCAACGTCGGTGGCCAGCACCTCGTGGCCCAACTCGGCCATGCACGCCGCGTGGACTGCACCGAGGTAGCCGGTTCCGATAACACTCACCCGCATCGTCAACTCCGTTCACATCTCGCTTACCAGGAACCGGCCGTGGGCCGGTTCCTGGTAACCGCTCGGGTTCGCGCGGTGGAACCGCCACGCGTCGGCGCACATCTCGGACATGTCCCGCTTAGGGCGCCAGGACCACCGGGCCGCGATAGCACTCGCGTCGGCGATGAGCTCGCCGACGTCACCGGGACGGCGCCCGAGGATGCGGTACGGGATCTCGTGTCCGCACGTCTCACCGACGAAGGCCATCAGCTCCAGAACCGAGGTTCCGCGACCGGTTCCGACGTTCAAGATCTCCAGGCCGGGCGAATCGCCGGCGTGCTCGATCGCCATGCGATGAGCATCGGCGAGGTCCACGACGTGCAGGTAGTCCCGCACCGGCGTTCCGTCGGATGTGTCGTAATCGGATCCGAACACGTCGGCGCAACCACTCTCGTTCGTGGCCACTCGCATGAGGTGGGGAACCACATTGGTCACCGACCCCACCGGGGCCTCCCCCAAGCGCCCGCTCTGGTGCGCACCGATCGGGTTGAAGTACCTCAGGGAGATCGCGCGGCAGCTGTCCGAGCGGCGGCAGTGGTCCGAAATCATCTGCTCCGCCATCCACTTCGAGCGCGCGTAGGGGTTGGTTGGGTTCGGCGCACAGCTCTCTTGCAGCGGCATCGCCTGCGCATGCCCGTATATCGAGCAGGAGGACGAGAACACCATCTCGGGGACACCGTGTTCGTCCATCAACCTCAGGACGTTGTGGGTCCCTGCCACGTTGACGCCGTAGTACGCCAGCGGCTGCTCAATCGATTCGGCGACGTGCTTCTTTCCCGCGAGGTGCACCACGACGTCGATGCGATGACGTTCGAACACTTCCGCCAGCTCACGGTAGTTCCGCACGTCTGCTTCGTGGGCCACTACCTTCTTTCCGGTGATCTCGGCAACCCGGTCGAGAGCCAGCCGTGAGCTGTTCGAGTAATCGTCGACCACCACGACCTCGTAGTCGCGTTCCACAAGGTCCACGCAGATGTGACTGCCGATGTAACCGGCACCACCGGTTACCAGGATGGTGCGAGATCCGTACATTCGAAGCCTCCCGAGAAGTTCAGAACCAGCCCAGCAGAATGTCGACATAGGGCGGGTACATTGATATGGCCAGGCCCAGTGGAAACAACGCCGACACCGCGAGGCGCATCGGAGCAGCGGCGGTCACGTCGAACGCCACGCCCAGCGGGACTGCGGCCGAACGCGCGTTCTCCAGCGCGTGCAGCAGCGGAAGGATCACTGCCACGGCGGTGTACACAGTAGAGCCCAGCAGGCATAGGAACGTGTATCCGATTGCGTTCGTGTATAGCTCACCGACCACCGCCGAGAGCGAAAGACCGACCGCGATCATCACGTACGGCGCGATCAACCGTCGGGGCATGGGTTCCAGCCGGTTCTGAGCCTTGGGGGTGACCTTGAACGTGAGCGGTGCGCGGCGAACCTTCTGCACCACCGCGGCCGACACTCCCAACGCGACGTAGGGCCATCGCGCCAGGGCGAACAGCCACATTTCCCAGCTGATGACAGGCGCGTAGGGAGGCCGCAGCAAACCACGTCTGCGCAGCAGCAGCTGGATCGCGAACAACCACACGAACACCGCCCACCAATGCGCCAGAAAGGAGAAGTAGTTCACGTTGATCCACGGCACACCCGTAACCGCGGCGACGGCGGGCAACACGAGCCCTGCCATCGTCGTGAACGCCACGAGGGGGTAGTAGGTCAGCACCAGAAGGAACCTCACGCGCAGATACCACGGAAAACGCGGCACGTGGCGCGGAACAAGGCCCATCAACAGCGTGACCAGGCTGCGCGACCACTGGAACTCCTGTGTGATCATGCCGCCGAACCCGACCGGTCCGGTTCCATTCGCGATCGCGTCGGGTGCGAAGGCCCCCGACCAGCCGGCCGAGGAGAGCAGGAAGGTCGTCGAGAAGTCCTCCGCGAGCTCCGGCCCCAGTCCCCCGATTTCGCGCAGCGCGCTCGTCCGGACCGCGTAGTGCGATCCGATGCAGACCGGGGCGTACTTCCCGCTGTGCCCCATCTGCATCGGACCGTGGAACGCGGCCTCTCGGTACAGCCGGCCGCGCGCCGACCACGATTCGCCGGCGTTCGCGTCGCACACGCTGGGAGCGGAGACCCAGCCGATCGCAGGATCGGCGAACGGGCGCACCATCTCGGCGAGGTAGCTCTCGGTCGGCACGTGATCGCTGTCGAGCTGGGCGACCACGTCGTAGTGCTCGTAGCCCCAGTGATCGTAGAAGAAGGTGAGATTGCCTTCTTTGCACTTCGTCCTGCGCGGCCACGCGGACCGGTGGTAATCAGGACGATCCCGCCGAGTCGAGACGAGAACACCCGACTCGGCACACCAGCGCAGAGCCTCGTCGGTGGGATCTTCGTCGCAGAGCCACACGTCGTAGGGGCCGGGGTACCGCTGAACCAGCATCGCCTGCAGCGTCCGCCGCACCATCGACCACGGTTCCGAAGGCGCCTTGGTCACCACCATGGCGGTGCGCACGGCGGGTAGGCGCTTCGTCGGATCCACTTTCCGCATCCGATTGATGGAAAGCAGGAAGTACGCCGGCATAACCGAGAGGTAAGCGATCAGGACGCTGTTGGCCACCAGCCCGAACACGCTCGCTCGGTGGGCGGGCTGCAGCCACCAGCACCAGAAGTACACCAAGCTGGCGAGCCAGCCCGCCGAGAGCACCCCGATCACGACGCGGTCGCGCCGCGCGAGCGCGTGGACGAACGTGGAACGGGCGGGTCGCTTCCGCCGCGAAGTCCGGGTGAACTTGGGACCGGCAGGCCCCATCGTCGCGATGTTGCCGTTGGACAGGTCGGTCACGAAACGTTCCACGCTGCCCGGACCATCGGTCGTCGTCATAGTTTCCTCGTAATCCCCAGATCTGCGCCCGGCTGTTCCGCGCGACCGCACGACAGCTGCGCGTGGAATCCAACCCAACCCACTGAAGCGGAGAACCGGCCCTTCGGGAATGGACCTCCCCGGGAATGCCCGGCGAGTTCATCCGTGCCAAAGTCACCGGAGCACCACGACCATCACGAGCCGACGTTGGTGGTCGCCCTCATCGGCTGGGTTTCCGGCCCGGTGGTGGGGAGCACCAGCTCGGCCGAAAGAGGAGTCCGGAACCATTCGATGGTGTTCCGCAGTCCCTCTTCCAACGGGGTCGTCGGGCTCCAGCCGAGGACGTGCCTCGCGCGATCGATCACCGGGCGACGTCGTACCGGGTCTCCCACGGGCAACTCCCGGTACTCCACCTCCGAGTTGCTCCCGGTCAACTCTCGTACCGTCTCGGCCAGGGAGTTGATGGTGATCTCCTCGGGGTTTCCCAGGTTGACCGGACCCGGTTCCGGCGACGACAACATGTCGAGGAGCCCGCGGACGAGATCACCAACGTGGCAAAGACTGCGTGTCTGCGAACCGTCGCCATAAATGGTCAGCGGCCTTCCGTCCAAGGCCTGGGTGATGAAGTTCGACACCACGCGCCCGTCCGTATCGCGCATCCGAGGCCCGTAGGTGTTGAAGATGCGCACGATCCCGGTATTGACGTCCGCAGAACGCCGGTAGGCGGCGGAGAGGGCTTCGGCGAACCGCTTCGCCTCGTCGTACACGCTCCGGGGTCCCACCGGGTCGACGTTGCCCGGATAGCTCTCCTGCTGCGGGTGCTCCAGCGGATCACCGTAGACCTCGCTGGTCGAGGCCA
The DNA here is from genome assembly GCF_004349225.1 of Saccharopolyspora karakumensis. Lineage (NCBI taxonomy): Bacteria > Bacillati > Actinomycetota > Actinomycetes > Pseudonocardiales > Pseudonocardiaceae > Saccharopolyspora > Saccharopolyspora karakumensis. The sequence goes on along the minus strand of NZ_SMLA01000055.1, from coordinate 11,002 downwards.
GTAGAAACCGCGCTCCGTTCCGCTTGGCAAGTTGCAACGCGTGCTCGGTTCCGCGGCTGCCCACGGCGAGGGTTTCCAGCGGAATCCGGTGGTAATCCACCGGTGAGGCAGGGCTCGCCAGGTGCGCCACCGCGTCGACCTGGCCTGTCACATCGAACGGCAGGCTCACGTCCTGCTTCAGATAGGAGAATGCGCTGTCCGTGAGGAGGTGAGCGATGTTGTTTCTGCTCCCGGTGACCAAGTTGTCCACGCACACCACCTCGGTACCACGGTCGAGCAGGGCCTCACAGAGGTGTGCGCCGATGAATCCGGCACCTCCGGTGATCACTACGCGCATGTGAGTCTCCTAACCTCTCCGCTCCGAACCTGATCGACTGTATGGGCGGGGAGATCAGCGGGCTTGCCGGTATTCACTCATCCCGGGGGGTCGGACCCAATGTCCACTCAGAAGTGTCATTCGCGAAATTGATTCGCGCACTGCGGAAACCGCAGCCCCGATATTACGATCTTGCCGGATTGCGTACCTGAGCAGGGCTTGCCAGATCAGACCAGAAAGAGAATTGGAACGGCCATGATTGCAAAAGCATCCCCCCGGAGGATCAGTCGGCGCATGGCCATCAGCTGGTTCGCGATGGGGCCGTTCATAGCAGGTGGCGGAGTCAGCCTCGGCGTCGACATGACCCGGCGTGGAATGGTCGGTGCGGCGATGAGGCCACCGGAAGAGGTATCGGCGGGAAGAACCTTCCACATCAGCCCTAACGGGGACGACTCGGCGGACGGCCGATCGCCGGCCAGCGCATGGCGAACGCTCGAGCGGGCGAAGTCGGTGTCTCTCCTCCCCGGTGACAGGTTGCTTCTGGAAGGCGGGACAGCGCTGGAGGGGATGGTGCGGCTCGGCCCGAAAGATGCCGGCGACCCCGCACGGCCGGTGGTCATCGGGTCCTACGGGTGGGGACGGGCCCGGATCCACTCTCCCGAATCGGGGATCTTCGTGCACAACACGGGAGGGGTCGAGATACGGGATCTCATCCTCACCGGGCACGCGGATACCGCATTCCACAACAACGGCGGGGTCGCCCTCTTCGCGGAAATCGGCCCTGGGCGGGAATTCTCCGGAATCAGTATTTTCAACCTCGACATCAGCGGGTTTCAGAACGGGATCGAGGTCGGATCGGCGACTTCGCGTTCCGGGTTCCGCGACGTTTCCGTGGCAAATTCAGTCCTGCACGACAATCGCGATTCTGGCTTCTCCTCCTACGGCCCCGAATTCGATCCGGAGTCCCCGTCCTACTCGCACAGCATCATCGCGATCTCGGACACGACAGCGCGCGACAACAAGGGCGACCCGGACGAACAGTCCCGGAACACCGGAAGCGGCATCATCCTCGGGAGCGTCCGGAACGCCCGCGTGCAACGGTCTCAGGCCTACCGGAACGGAAGCGAGAGCCGCGCCCCCCAAGGCGGTTTCGGGATCTGGGCCTACGATTCCGATGACGTGCTGATCCAGCACAACGTGTCGTGCTTCAACCGCACCCAGCACGCCGACGGCGGGGGATTCGACCTCGACCAGAACGTCACCGCCTCGGTGGTTCAGCACAACCTGTCGTACGGCAACGACGGGCCCGGCTTCATGATGTTCAGCGACCAGCCACGAAACTGCTTCGGCAACAACACGTTCCGGTTCAACGTGAGCGTGGACGACGCGCGCCGCAATTCCTTCTACGGCGCGCTGACGCTTATGGGCAACGTGCAGAGGGTCAACGTTTTCAACAACACGGTACTCGTGCTTCAGCGCTCCGGTCCCGAGTCGCCCGTGGTGTACCTTGCACTGCCCGAGAACTACGCGCCGGCGTACATCGGGCTCCACAACAACGTGTTCGCCTCCCACTCCTCGGGGGCCCTGGTGCACATGCCGGTCGGCGCGACACCGGCCGACGCCGTCTTCGCGGGCAACAGCTACTTCTCGTCCGCGGGGCCGGCCTTCGATTGGGACGGAGCGCAGTACGACTCACTGGGGAGTTGGCGTGCCGCTACCGGGCAGGAAGAACGCGCGAACCACCCCACGGGCATCGAAGGCGACCCCGAGCTTTTGAACGCACACACGCCCACCCGAGTGGTGCCCGCCGCCGAGGTAGAGGACTTCACGGCGATCAAACCGGTCCGCGACTCACCGCTGATCGGCAACGGGTTGCCCTTGGGCGAGTACTTCGGCATCGATACGGGTGGACGCGATTACTTCGGCGAGCCGATCGCCGACCGCGCCAGCATCGGTGCCGGTTGATCGCGTGGCCGAGAGGCCCGGCACACCGGACCCGTCTCGACCGCGTGATCAACCGGCGGCTCTCGGCAGGTCGACCAGGTCGGCGAGCCGGCCACGAGGCGCTCCGGAGGCGCCGAAGGCGAGTGCGGTGGTGCGGTCGACACAATCGCAACGTCCGCCAACTATGTTTCAGGACGTGGCCCCTGACGAGCCAGCCGAGCTGCCCGCGCTGGTTGAGTAACCGACGGTCGCACGCTCCTTACCTGACGAGCGCCTCGCCGATGAGCCGGGCCGCCTGCGGGTAGGCGCCGGCGTTCGGACCGGCGTAGTTCAGGCGCAGGAAGCGGCCGGTCGGTTCGGCCGGGAACCACTCGTCGCCCGGGGCCACGACGACCCCGGCGGTTTCGCAGTCGCGCACGAGCGCGGGCAGGTCGGTGGTGTCCGGCAACCGCACCCAGAGGTTGAGCCCGCCCGCCGGAACGTCCAGGTGCGCGCCGGGGACGTGCTCGCGCACGGCCTCGGCCAGCAGGTCGCGGCGGGCGGCGAGCTGCTTGCGGAGTTCCCGCAGGTAGGTGCGCCAGGCCGGTTGGGTGACCACGTCGAGGGCCACGGCCTGCAGCATGCCGCTGACGTAGACGGCCTCGGACTGCGTGTCGGCGAGGATCCGCTCCCGCGCGGGGCCTCGGGCGATGATCCCGGCGACGCGCACCGACGGCGAGACGGTCTTGGTCAGCGACCGCAGGTAGACCACGTGCCCGTCCTCGTCGCGTGCGGCCACTGGAACCGGGTCGGTGGTGATGCCGAGATCGCGGGCCCAGTCGTCCTCGATGAGGAAGGCGCCGTGACGGCGCACGGTGTCGAGCACGTCCTCGGCCAGGCGCGAAGACCACTGCACGCCGGTGGGGTTGGCGAAGTTCGGCTGGGCGTAGAAGGCGCGCGCACCGGTGCGCTCGAAGGCGCGGGCGAGTTGGTCCGGGTCGGGGCCGTCCGGTCCGCTCGGGACGGGCACGGTCTGCACGCCGACCTGGGCGGCCGCCACGATCGCTCCCCAGTACGTGGGCGACTCCATCAGCAGCGGACGTCCGGCGCCCACCAGCGCGCGGAAGATCGCGCTCAGCCCGCTCTGGCTGCCGGGGAAGATCACCACGTCGCCCGGGACCGCAGTGCCGAGCTCGGTGGCGAACCACGATTGCAACTCCGGGACGCCGGCCGTGGCGGGCCGGTCGAAGACGGCGTCGCTGCGGGCCGCGCGCGTGAACGCGGATCGGACCAGCCGTTCGGGTAGCAGTTCGCGGCACGGGTACCCGGAGTGCAGCGCGATCACGTCGTTGGGCGCGGGCCGCATGGCGGTGGACAGCGTCGGGCGGCTGTTCTTCGGCGACCCCAGCGCGGCGGTCTGCCAGCCGAAGTCGCTCGGGCGGGCCACCCGAACCGAGCGGACGAACGTCCCCACACCCGGGCGGCTTTCGATCAGCCCTCGGGATGCCAGGGTGCGCAGCGCTTTCTGCACGGTGACCGGGCTGACCCCGTGTTCCGCGACGAGCTCGCGCGTGGACGGCAGTTTCGCGCCCGGTCGGGCCGTGGCCATCCACTCGCGGAGTTCCGCGACGATCCGCGAACTGCTATCATCCGACATGACAGTCAATAGTAGCGCTACTGCTCTCCGGGAACCGGCGCTATCCCCCTCTCGCGCGGGACTCGCCTGGGGGTTCCTGGGCGTGGTGGCGTTCTCGTTCACCCTCCCGCTCACCCGCATCGCGGTCGACGGCCTCTCGCCGCTGTTCATCGGCGCCGGCCGGGGCGCCGTCGCCGGGCTCATCGCCGTCGTCGCGCTGCTGGTCACCCGGCAGGCGTTGCCGCGCGGCACGCAGTGGGCGCGCGCCGCGATCGTCGCGGGCGGTGTGGTCGTGGGGTTCCCGTTCCTGACCTCGTACGCGCTCGCCACCACCCCGGCCAGCCATGGCGCGGTCGTGATCGGCGTCCTGCCCGCGGCGACCGCGGTGATGGCGGTGCTGCGCGGGCACGAACGGCCGCCGAAGGCGTTCTGGATCATGGCCGGTCTGGGGGCCATCGCCGCGGTGTCCTTCGCCTCGCTGCAGGGCCTGGGCGGACTCCACCTCGCTGACCTGCTGCTGTTCGGCGCCGTCGTCGCCGCGGCGATCGGCTACGCCGAAGGCGGACTGCTCGCGCGGGAACTCGGTGCCTGGCAGACGGTCTCGTGGGCTCTCGTGCTGGCCGCGCCCGTGATGATCGTGATCACCGGCATCGAGGTGGCCGAACATCCGCCGAGCGCGACCCCGGTGCAGTGGGCGGCCTTCGCCTACCTGGCGGTGATCAGCCAGAACCTCGGATTCCTCGCCTGGTACCGGGGCCTGGCGATCGGCCCGATGGCCCAGGTCAGCCAGATCCAGCTCACCCAGCCGGTCATGACGATCCTCTGGGCCGCCCTCCTGCTGGCCGAACCCCTCACCTGGCCCACCGTGCTCGGTGCTCTGGCGGTGGTCCTCTTCGCGGCCCTCTCAGTGCGCACCCGCCTCACGTCCTGACCGGGGCGCTGCCGAGAACCGCACCGGATCAGGAGGGGTCGCCGAAGACCTTGCCGGGGTTGAAGATCCCGGCGGGGTCGAGGGCGTTCTTGATGTCGTGGTGCATGTCGATGACCTTCGGCGACAGCTCCGCGTGCAGGCCCTTGCGCTTGAGCAGACCCACGCCGTGCTCGCCGGTGACCGTGCCGCCGAGGTCGATGGCGTCGGCGACGATGTCGTCGAAGGCGCGCTGGGCGCGCAGGCGGGCCTCGTCGTCGCCGGGCGGGGTGATGATCAGCGGATGCAGGTTGCCGTCGCCGGCGTGGGCGATGTTGGCGATCTGCGTGTCGTGCCGCTCCGCGGCGGTCTCGATGCGCGCGAGCATCTCGGGGACCAGGGCGCGCGGGACGCAGACGTCCTCGGTGAGCAGCGGGCCGAGACGCTCCAGCGCCGGGTAGGCCAGGCGGCGGGCCGAGAACAGGGCGTCGGCCTCCTGCTGGTCGGTGGAGCGCGCGCTCCAGGTCGCGCCCGCTTCTTCGAAGCAGCGCACGAGGGTGTCGACCTCCTGCTCCCCCGCTTGGCCCGGCGCGTCCGAGCGGCCGAGCAGCAGCACGTTGGCCTCGGCGGACAGGCCCATGTTCTTCCACTCGTCGACCGCGCGCAGGCAGTGCTGGTCGAGCAGTTCCAGCGCCGAGGGCACCACACCGGATGCCGCGACGGCCGCGACGGCCTCACCCGCGGCGACCAGCGAGTCGAAGTAGCCGACCACGGTGCGCTCCGGTGCGCGCAGGCCCGGCAGCAGCTTCACCGTCACCTCGGTGACCACGCCGAGCGTGCCCTCGGAGCCGACGAACAGACCGCACAGGTCGTAGCCGGCGACGCCCTTCGCGGTGCGACGGCCGAGCCGCACGACCTCGCCGGAGCCGACGACGGCCTCCAGCCCGAGCACGTAGTCCCGGGTCACGCCGTACTTCACGCAGCACACGCCGCCCGCGTTGGTGGAGACGTTGCCGCCGATGGTCGACCACGGCGAGCTCGCCGGGTCCGGCGGGTACCAGGCGCCGTGCTCGCGGCAGGCGGCGCGCAGATCGTCGTTGACGACACCGGGCTGGACCACGGCCAGCTGCTCGCGCGGGTTGATCTCCAGGATCTCGTTCATGCCCTCCAGCGAGATCAGCACGCATCCGTCGATGGCGTTCGCGCCACCGGACAGGCCGGTCCCGGCTCCGCGCGGCACGACGGGCACCCCGTGCTCGGCGCAGGCCTCGACGGTGACGACGACGTCCTCGGTGCTGCGGGCGCGCACGACCGCGAGCGGCTTCCCGTAGGGAGCCCACTCGGCTTCGTCGTGGGAGAAACGTCCGGTGGAGTCCGGATCGGTCAGCACCACCTCGTCCGGCAGGGCCGAGCGCAGTGCCCGCAACGCCGCGTTGTCCGAGTTGTCCACCATCGATGACCTCCCACTTCGCGAAATGCCCACACACTAACTCCGTGAACAGGACGTGGAGCGGGAGGTCCTAGCCGAGCTCCGGGAAGCGGTGCGCCCAGATCTGCCGAGACCCGCTGACCGGATCGGACGCGAGCGAGAGCGGCACGTCGAAGATCCGCGTCCGCCGGTCGGTGAGCTGGTAGCCGGGCCAGCCGGGATCCCCGGTGGCGGCGAACGAGGCCCAGGCCCCGCGGATCGCAGCCGACAGCTCCTCGAACCCGGCCGGGGAGGCACCGAGCATCGCCAGCGCCAGCGGGTCGTCGACGTTGCCGAAGGTGAACGGGACGTCCAGCCCGTGCGTCGCGCCGAGCAGGCCGTCGCGCTGCGGGGTCTCCCAGGTGAACTCGTACAGGAAACCGCGCCCACCGGCCGCCGCGAGCGCCTCGGCCATCCACACCGCGGGCATCCGGAACAGCCTGTCGCCCAGCAGCACGGTGTAGAGGTCGGGATCGGCCACGCCCGGCAGCGCCGACCGGTACTCGGCGACCGTCGTCGACGGCAGGTGCAGGTCATCGGCCAGTCGCTGCACGTCGCGGGCTTCGGCGGGCAGGTCGATGGTGAACCCGGTGGCCTCGTCGCGGTTGAAACCGGCGATCACGTCGATGCCGTTGGCCGCGCCACCGCGCATCGCCACCCACGGCAGCTCGGAGAGCAGCTCGCCGTCGAGGACGACGTTGTAGGGCGTGCTGTTGGTCCAGGCCGCCCGGTTGCGGTTGATCTCCGCCATCGCGTGGGTCTGCGCCGCGTGCAGGTCTTCGGGCGGGACCTCCGCGAGCGCCGCGGTCGTCGCGGGCATGCCGAGCCGTCCGGTGATCAGCTCGCCGATCTTGCGGTTCTCGGCCTCGTCGCAGTACATCGCCGCCGGGCTCTGGGCGATGGCGCGGCGGAACAACCCGCGCCGCGCGGAACCCGCGACCAGGGTCGCCACCGAGACCGCACCGGCCGATTCCCCGAAGATCGTGACGTTGTCCGGGTTTCCGCCGAAGGAGATGATGTTGTCGCGGACCCAGCGCAGCGCGGCCAGCTGATCCAGGATCCCGCGGTTGGACGGGGCGTTGTCCACCCAGCCGAAGCCCTCGTAGCCGACGCGGTAGTTCACCGTCACCACGATCACGCCGTCGCGCGCGAGCGTCGCCCCGTCGAAGCCGTCCGTCGAGGCGGTCCCTCCCAGGTACGCGCCGCCGTGGAACCACACCATGACCGGCAGGTGGCCGCCGCGATCGGGAGTCCAGACGTTGACGGTCAGGCAGTCGGTCGAGTCACCGGGCCGCCAGCACGCGGGAAGCGCGGGGTCCAGCGCGGCCTGGGGCACCGACGCGCTGTAGCGCGAGGCGTCCCGGAGCCCGTCCCAGCGCTGCGGCGCCACCGGCGCCTGGAACCGGCGCGGACCGTCCAGGGGCGCCGCGTAGGGAATCCCCTTGAACGACATGACATCGCCGTCGGAGGTGCCCCGCACGGCGCCGTGCTCGGTTCGAACGATGAGGTCCACGCCTCCGTATAACCAGCCGAAGTTCGATAACGAAGGCGGATTTCCAGCGTCCACGTCTCACGTCCCGTCGCTGAGTTCGGCGACCGCTTGCGGCAGCGCCTCGGCGAGCTTCTCCAAGTCCGGCAACGCCGCCCGGTTTGCCTGCACACCGATGTGCACCGTGCCGCGGAACTGCGAGACCGCGATCGACAGCGAGTGGCCGGAGGCCAGCGGCGCGAGCGGGAACAGCTCGGCGACCTCGGCGCCGTCGAGCGCGGCGTGGAAGGTCGGCAGCGGGACGTTGGTGACCATGGTGTCGAACAGCAGCGGCGCGCCCTGCGCGACCAGCGGTGTGGCCACGTGGTGCAGCACCTGCGGCAACCGGCCGGCCAGCACGGGGAACGCCCCTGGTCCGCGCAGCGGTCCGGCGCTCTTGTTCCCGCTCATCTCGGCGCGGATGGACGCCAGCCGGGTGGCCGGATCGGGCTCGTCGACCGGCAGCTCGCACAGGTAGCCGGAGAGCTGGTTGTTGCCGCTGCGGGGCTGGTTGCTGCGCCTGCGGCACACCGGGATCAGCGCGCGCACCGGGACCTCGGCGGAGTCCTCGCCGCGCGCGGCCATCCAGATCCGCAGCGCTCCGGCGATCACCGCGAGCACGACGTCGTTGTTGGTGCCGCCGCCGTGCCGGGAGCGGATGCGGCGGACGTCGGCGAGGTCGATGGGCACCAGCGCGAGCCGGCGCGCCGGGGACGTCGAGGCGTGCATCGGCGAGGACTGCGCCGGGACCCGCATGTTGCGCATCACCGACGCCGCGATCCCCAGCGACTCGCTCGACTTCGACAGCGTGCCGCGCAGCGCCCCGACCAGCTTCTCCGGTCGGCGGATCAGCCCGAACGCCTCGTCCAGCGGGTTCGGCGGCGGCGTCGCGGGGGTGTCGGTGAGATCTGTGAACTCGTCGAGCAGCCGGACCCCGACCTCGACCGCGTCGTGCCCGTCGACCAGCGAGTGGTGGAACTTCATCAGCACCGCGAACCGGTTGTCGGCCAGGCCGGTGATCAGGTGCAGTTCCCACAGCGGGCGACGCTGGTCGAGCGGATCGGCGATCAGCTCGGAGGCCAGGATCGCCAGCTCCTCGCGCCCGCCGGGGGCGGGGATCTCGTGGTCGTAGACGTGCTCGGCGGCGTCGAAGTCGCGGGCTTCGCGCCAGTGCGGTTGCAGCCACGAGCGCTCCAGCCGCATGCGCAGCCGGGCGATGCGCTGCGCGCGCTCGGCCAGCACCCGCCGCAACCGGTCCCGGTCGACCGGGCCGTCGGAGCGGAACACCGCGACGGCGCCGACGTGCATGGGCGTGTCCTCGTGCTCCATGCACAGAAAGGCCCAGTCGAGTGGCGTGAGTTCACTTCTGGATGGCGTCTCGGTTGCGCTCATCGCCTATTTCCCGTCAACAATGAATTGGTCATTCGCTTTACAAATCAGTTTCCGAAAGGACCGCGCGGCAGGATTGCGAACCAAACCGAATCCGGCTCGCAATCCGACGATCTGGTGGACCGGCAGTCCTGCGAACGAGCACGAACATGCTGGTGGCGACGACATCGACGGGTTCCTTCCGGTGCTGTCGGCGATCGGTGTGCGCGCACCGAACACGGCAGCGATGAGGGTTTTTCGGTTTGACGCACGAGCGTTATTCACGTACCGGTGCGCCGTTGCACGATTCGTCATCGTAACCGCTGACGAGTGCGTCGACCTTAGCGAAGAAATGATCGGTTGAGAACGACCGACATCGCCCGCGCTGAACCCCGGAAGAGTTTTGATCACTTCGTTCGGTGCCCGTTCCCGCTCAGCCGATCACCCGAAAGCATGCAGCAGCGCCGATGATCCGGCTCCGACGGACGAAGCGATGACGCCGAGCACCGGAGCGGAACCCGCGAAGCCGCCGGATTGTCACTCGAACGCTGCCCCGGAAAGCACGAGACCCCGCCTCCGCAGGCGTGTCGCGCTGCGGGGGCGGGGTCGCGTGATTCCCAGCCGGGTGGTTCTGCCTACTTGCCGGGCTCCCAGTGCTCCAACATCGCCGCGAACGTCTCGAACGCGGGAGCGTTGTAGCCGTAGGGGGCTTCCAGGTGGACGCTGATCGGGAAGCCGAGGTCGTGCACGCCGTCGACGACCCGCTTGTAGAGGTCGACGACCGCCTGCTTGCGCTGCTCGAAACCGAGCTCGGCGGTGCGGGCGACGAACTCCTGCTCGGCGGCGACCGCCGCGTTGCCCGGGTCCTGGATGAGCCACTGGATGAGCTTCTTGTTGCCCTCCACGCCCGGGATGAACCCGAACGACAGCAGGATCTCCGGGCGGTGCGGCGTGGTGCGCGCGAACTCCTTCAGGAAGTCCACGATCGCGTCGGAGTAGAGCAGCTGCGTCATTCCGTAGGTGGCGCCGCGCTCGCACTTGAACCCGAACCGGCCCTGCTCCCCTTCCCGGGTCGGGATGAGGATGGAGCCGCGGTGCGGGACGACGTCCTGGAACTTGGTGAGCGCGTCGGTGGGCGGTACGCCGGGGCCTTCGCCGTCGGCCATGTTCCGGGGCACGCCGACGAAGGCGATGCCGTCCATGTCGGCGTCGCGCAGCGCCTGCAGCCGCTCGGCCAGCGCGCGCTCGTCGTGGAACGCGGTGACCTGGGTGCACAGACCCCGCAGGTCGCCGAGCTCCGGGCGGATCGTGCGCCAGAAGTCGATGGTGTCCATCTTGGGCCGGAAGTCGACCGGGCGGTCGCCGTCCTCCTGGATGATCCCCGGGATCATCACGTGTCCGATGCGGCCGGTCAGCCCCGTTTTGCGGCTGAGCTCGGCGATCTTCTGACCCTCTTCAACGGCCCTCTGCACACCGCCGTCGAGGTCGGGCGGAACCAGTTCGAGTGCGATGGTGGTCATGTCGGCCTCAGGTATTCCTTCTGTCGACTTCGGTCACCGCGGCGCTTCAAGTGGATTCGCCTGCGAACCTGCGCGTGTGCGACAGGGACCGTTTTCTTTCAAGGAGAAGGTTTTTCGACGCGACCGGCGGGCCGTCGTGGACACCCCGCCTGGCTATCGCGGAACCGGGGGTGGTCACCGCCCGCGGGGAGCGGTGACCACCGGCCGGATCAGTAGCGGTAGTGCTCGGGCTTGTAGGGGCCCTCGACGTCGACGCCGATGTAGGCGGCCTGTTCCTTGGTCAGCTTGGTCAGCTTCACGCCCAACGCGTCCAGGTGCAGACGCGCGACCTTCTCA